>NZ_JBLWTN010000035.1:0-59581 GCF_048270125.1 Thalassoglobus sp.
ACAAAACCAGTCGCGACTACCCCAGAAAGAAACAAGAACACCCGCCTGGCAAACCCAAGATCGAAAAAGCCACCCAAAAACAAATCCAAACCGCTCAAAAAATCAAACAATTAAAATACGGTTAACGGCGTTGCCCGCCACCCCCAGATCCACCACCACTTCCACTTCCACCACCAGACCCGCTGGAACCGGACCCGGTATTCATTGCACCACGTGCCCAGCCTCCGAATTCAAAGGCGACTTCGCTGATCGCAATTGTGTTGGATGTTCCATCGGTCACGTCCCGGAACCGGGTTGATGAAAGAGGATACAGCATTCCGTCGTTTGCTCCGGGTGTGGTTCCGGCATTGGCTGCGTAGTGGTTTGTCCCATAAGTGTCGTCGACAGGTTCGTCATTCGGTTGCGATGGGCAGCGATAGACAGCCAATGTTTGCAGGACCACATCTTTATTGTTCGCATGGCTGAAGCGAACGTTGAAGTCGTACTGGTTGTAGAGAGCTGTCTGTTCGACTTGAGGAAGCAAGAGCGCCTGCCACGTTGTCAACACTTGATTCGCGGACGTGCTCCCGGAGTCTCCCAAAACTCCAATCGGGAAGACGTTGTGCGAGGACTGGTAGTTGTGCAACGCCAGTGCTAATTGACGGATATTGTTACGACAGGATGCGCGTCTTGCTGCTTCTCGTGCCTGTTGGACAGCGGGCAGCAGGAGTGCAACCAGAATCGCAATAATGGCAATCACCACGAGAAGTTCAATGAGCGTAAAACCACGTTGCTGGTTTCGGCCGGAAGCTGGATGCGATGGGGGCATTGAAGTCAGAGTTTTGAGGAATTTTTGTGGGGAGGAGGCGATCGTTGCCATGGAAGGCTTCGATACTATTCCATCTTTCGCAGGAAGTGAAGTTGCTGGAAAGTGAGACATGAAGTTCGTTACTCTGTACTCGATTCATGGAAATTCTTAACTGACCCATAAGAACTCAATAGGACCAGAAGCCCATGCGACGGACTGGTTTACTGCTAAGTTGTCTCGTTTTTGCACTGACATTTCAGTGTGATGCCGCCGAGAAGAATATTATCTTTTTCATCACCGATGATGAAAGTCCCACGCTGGGATGCTACGGCGATCCGGTTGCAGTGACGCCAGCTATTGATGAACTCGCTGCCGACGGAACAATGTTTTTGAATGCGTTCGCAACGACTGCGAGTTGCAGTGCGAGTCGGTCCGTGGTGATGTCCGGTCTGCACAATCATAAAAACGGCCAGTATGGGCATCAGCACTCCTATCACAAGTTCGCATCTTTCGACAATGTGGTCAGTCTGTCGCTGCCGCGAGTCCTGGCGAACGCAGGATACCGAACAGCACAGGTTGGGAAGTATCACGTCGCTCCCGAAGCGGTTTATCATTACGAGACCTATCTCAAAGGGAATGGTCGTAACGCTGTGGAAATGGCGGAGAACTGTCGCGAATTCATCAACAACAAAGAAGATGACCGTCCCTTCTTCATCTACTTTGGAACCTCTGATCCACATCGCGGTGGCGGGATCGATAAGACATCCAAGTTAAAATTGAAGCCAGACCTGTTTGGGAATCGCCCGGAGGATGGTTCTTACGAAGGGGTCGACGAGGTCTTCTACAAACCTGAAGATGTGATTATTCCCCCATTCATGACTGACACACCCGAAACCCGCGAAGAGCTGGCTCAGTATTACCAGTCATGCTCTCGTGTTGATCGCGGATTAGCCCGACTCGTTCAGGTTCTGAAAGAGGCGGACCTGTATGACAAAACGATGATTGTGTTCACCGCTGATCATGGAATGGCCTTCTCCGGTGGAAAGACAACTGTCTTCGAAGCTGGGTTGCGCGTCCCTTTCGTGGTCCGCAATCCCTACGAGAAAAACAGAGGTGTAAAATCGACAGCGATGATTTCTCATGTCGACATCACACCGAGTCTCCTTGATTTCGCTGGTGGATTAAATCCAAAGACGAATGGCCCGAAGAAGTGGGTGAATCCCGATCAGTTCTGGAAAGAACGTGGTGAGAATTTGAAAGAGAATCGCGGTCCAAAGTTTCGCAGCTATCACGGGAAGTCATGGATTCCGATCTTGGGAGATGCCGATGCAGAGCACTGGGAGACGATTTTTGCCTCGCATACATTCCATGAGATTCAGATGTATTATCCAATGCGAGTTGTTCGCGACAAAGAATATAAGCTGATTTGGAATATTGCTCACGGACTTCCGTATCCCTTCGCTTCAGACTTGTGGCGAGCTTCATCCTGGCAGGCACAATTTCAGAAAGGGATGACCGCCCCATATGGTCAAAAAACGGTCGGCGATTACATCCATCGTCCACAATTCGAACTCTATCACATTTCTGAAGATCCGAATGAGTCGAACAACCTCGCTGGGAAAACGGAATACGCCGAGATCCTGAAGAAGTACCAGGCGAAGCTCAAAGACTTTCAAAAAGAGATGGATGATCCCTGGATCATGAAATGGGATTACGAGTAAACCCTCGATTTGACTCCAAGTTACTAAGCCCCGGTCATTGAACGGGGCGAAATAATAAAGTTGACCGGGTCTAGAGCAGTTTGCTCTACCGTTTGCCCGTGAAGAACGCATTTCCCCGGTAAAAATGCTGTTCGCCACGAGGCAGAACCTGCAAACCAATTCGAAAGATGCTCTAAGTTGACCGTCAGATCCAAGAGGCGGAACGCGTTTGTCATTTCCGAACTTGCTAGAATCGTTGAACGAAAACGTTTTTAAGATGTCATTAAATATTCCAACAATTGATTGTTCACAGGGTGACGCCCAGCAACTCTTCACTGAACTTCGTGAGAAGCTCAGTCCGGGAGGAGATGTTGTGTCCGAAGCGGGACGACAGAGGACAATCGATCTCTTCGGTGAACCGCTCACGCCTCAACAGGTCGTGGAGAAAATTTGCTCGGACGTGCGAGAAGAGGGGCTCAAAGCTTTATTGCATTACACCGAGAAGCTGGACCGCAAGGAACTGTGCGCAGAAACGATTCGTGTTTCGCAAGACGAGCTTGCAGCGGCGCATGCACAAGCGGGGCCTGAATTTCTCGAAACGGTACGAAACATTCGTGACAATGTCATGGAGTTTCAGCGGGAAATCCTCTCCCAGGATGCCTCGGTGGTTCGGACAAACGGTGCCGCACTGATCGAACTGAGGCAGCGATACCTACCGTTGCGGCGTGTGGGGATTTGCGTACCTGGCGGGGCAGCGGCATATCCATCAACAGTCTTAATGACAGCAGTTCCAGCTCAGGCTGCCGGCGTCAAAGAGATCGCGATTGTTGTCCCACCGACAGAATTCGGCGGTTACAATGTCGACATGCTGGCGACCTGTCACGAGTTGGGAATCACAGAAGTCTATCGTGTTGGCGGGGCTCAGGCTGTTGCTGCTCTGGCTTATGGTGTCGAAGGGATCGAGCGTGTTGATAAGATCGTCGGTCCCGGAAATCTGTTTGTCGCACTCGCGAAACGCCATGTGTTTGGTGAAGTCGATATCGACAGCATTGCCGGACCAAGTGAAGTGATTGTTCTGGCAGACGAAACCGCGAATCCAAAATTTGTCGCCAGCGATTTGATCTCACAAGCAGAACACAGCCCCGGTTCAGGAGTTCTCATTACCTGGCATGCACCGCTGATTGATGCTGTGCGCAAGGAGCTTGAACGACAATTGAATCAGTTGAGTCGCGGTGATCTGGCAAAGCAGTCCCTTGAGGATTATGGAGCACTCATTCTGGCTCGCAGCGAACAGGAAGCAGCTGAACTGACAGATCTGATGGCGACCGAGCATTTGCACATTTCGACAAACGATCCTGAAGCGATGCTCAGCCGCGTCCAAAACGCAGGAGCGATTTTCCTCGGTCATTATACTCCGGTTGCGATAGGAGATTACGTGGCTGGGCCGTCCCATGTTTTACCGACCGGAGGGACAGCCCGTTTTGCGAATGGTCTTTGTGCGAACGACTTTCTAAAACGGTCATCAGTCATCTCTTACAACAAGGCAGCACTGGAAGCAGATGCACACAACGTTCGCGTCATGGCAGATAAAGAAGGACTGACTGCACATCGTTCCAGTGTTGATCTCAGACTTGAAGATGAATCATAAGTGTTGTTGATGCGATATCAGCAACACTCTTTCGCCGGTCACCTGTAGGCTCCGGAAACTGAAAACGGTCCATGGAAAATTCTACCTCACGCCCGGTATCGTCAAGTTCAGCGACTGAACGCTGGGATGTGTTTCTGGAAATGGCAGTCACCGTCTCTCGTGCTTCAGGTGGGGCGATTTGGAATGTTCAGCAACGACAGCCTGTTCTGGTATCACAGCATCAATTGGGCTCGCAACGACTCGATACGGTACACGAGCAGTGGCCTGGTCATGTCGAGAGTCTGGATCGAGTGATTCAAACTGGGAAGTCGCAGTCGCTCGAAGCGAAATTCGAACAGGCGAGTGGCTCCCGAACATTGCGACTGCTGTTGTTTCCAATTTTGGCAGGTCATACAGTCGAGAATATTCTCGAACTCTTCCTGCCTGAGCAAAGTGAACTGACAGATTCACAAATTGAAAGCAGTGTGCAACAGTTGCTGGTTTGGGCAACTCCATCGAGCGAGGCAAGAACGAGTTCTAACGCGATGGAATTTGCGACTTGGCTGGCGCACATCTATCAGCACCTTGATGTCGCTGCAACCTGCTACACGATTACGAACGAAACACGCCTTTGGTCAGGTTGGGATCGGCTCAGCCTGCTGGTCGCTGAAGGGAAATTGTTTCGCCTGAGATCGGTCAGCGGCGTGGATGCTCTTGATCCGAGGTCGACGACGGTCAGCACATTAGAAAGTGTAGCACAACAATCATTGAGTCAGTCTCGCAAAACGATTGTCTCAAACGAGAGTGATCCCAAGTCGTTTCTTCAAGACTATCACGACCGCACCCAAGCGAAGCAAGTTGCCCTGATTCCGCTGTTGGGGGCAGTCCACTCTTCGAATCGAGAAGTGATCGGGCTTCTGGTTTGTGATCGATTTGAAGATTCAAGCGGAAAGGTCCAAACGGTCGAGGACCTGGAAATTTCTTGCCATCATATTGCCGTCGCTTTGGAGCACGCCCTGAGATATGAGAATGTGCAAGTTAGCCCCTTGCGACGAGTCGTACGGCGCGTCTTCTCACGACGATTCGTGAAAAGCAGTTTCGTGATTGCACTATTCGTGCTGGCGGGTATCTTTTTGAGTCTTTGGCCAGCGACATTGACAGTCACTGGAGCTGGATTTCTTGAGCCGCAGCAGGCACGAGATGTCTTCGCAGTTTCAAACGGATTGATCGAAAAACTTCATGTAACACAGGGAGAGACCGTTGCAGAATCTGATGAACTTCTGACTCTCAGAAGTCCAGAACTGGACCTGGAGATCAATCGTATTCAGGGGGAATTGACAACGGTCCGGCAGCAGATTGATGACTTGGTGAAAATCCGGAGCGATCCAAGGCGAGCGAACGAGATGCGACAGTCCTCAGCAGAACTTGCTGCCCGCGGAGAAGAACTCAAAACCGTTGAGACTGGACTCCAGAGGCAGTTGGATTTGATGAAGCGACAAGCGAAAGAACTCATCTTGAGAAGTCCGATGAGTGGGGAAGTGATCAGTTCGAATTTGGAGTCAATTCTCTCATCGAATCGTCCTGTGACCCGGACGGATCGCCTGTTGCGGATCGCTGATCTTACAAGTGACTGGATTGCGAAACTGCACGTCGATCATCGAGACATTGGGCCGGTTCTGGAAGCGTATCGGTCTCAGACTGCGACGGTCACGTTCTTAACGGCGGACGCGGCAGATTCGTCAAAGGAAGCCATTTTACAAAGTGTTGCACCATCTGTTTCGACGGACGCCATCTCTGGGTCGACGCTAGTATTTGACGCTGAAGTCAAACGTTCAGTGATTCCCGATGCGAAACCGGGAACAACGATTCTGTTTCGAATTGACTGCGGAAAGGCTCCGATTGGTTACGTCTGGTTCCGAAGATTGATTGACCGTCTCCACGGATGGTGGACATTACGCTGAGCGATTCACGAAAGACTTTCGCCAGAGACTTAGCCTCTCCCATTAAAAGGGAGAGACAGCTTTTACTAGAGGTGGTCCTGAAACTTGAAATTGCTCTCTCAAACGTTGAGAAAAAGCGACGATTTCAGAGGTTTTCGGACTGGTTCTAGTTCTGCCTGAGCAACCAGAGCATCAAACCTTTGGCTAAATGCATGCGGTTTTCGGCTTGATCGAAGACGATGCTGCGAGGGTCGTTCATCGCTTCATCGGTCACTTCCAGACCCCGTCGAGCCGGCAAGCAGTGCAGGAAGAAAA
The DNA here is from genome assembly GCF_048270125.1 of Thalassoglobus sp. Classification (NCBI taxonomy): domain Bacteria; kingdom Pseudomonadati; phylum Planctomycetota; class Planctomycetia; order Planctomycetales; family Planctomycetaceae; genus Thalassoglobus; species Thalassoglobus sp. Next base: position 6,370 of record NZ_JBLWTN010000035.1, read on the forward strand.
CATCTTTCCCGGCGGCGTCGAGGAGTTCAGTATTCACCTGGAATGCTGCAAACTCGGCAGCACGTTTTTCCTTCTCGCTTTCTTGTCCCATACTGGCCCAAACATCAGTATAGATGACATCTGCATCTTGAACGGCTGCGTGCGGGTCGTTGGTCTGGTTTAACTTCAGCGTCGGGAATTCGGCAGTTGCCTGCTGCACAAATTCTTCTTGCAACCAATAACCTTCAGGGGCAGCAATTGTGATGTTGGCACCCACATGCCCTGCGACGAGTGCGAGAGATTTCGCGACATTATTACCATCTCCAACGTAGACGATATTTTTTCCCTTGGAAGTTCCAAGATGTTCGTTGATCGTCATCACATCGGTGAGGGCCTGGCAGGGATGATAATCGTCAGAGAGAGCGTTGATGACCGAGCAGCCGCTATGTTCAGCGACCGTTTCGATCAGTTTTTGCGAGAACGTTCGCAAGATAATAATATCTGAGTATCCCCCGAGGACCTTCGAAATATCCTCCAGAGTTTCACGGCCATGCAGTCCCGCATCTTTTGCCGAGAGGAAGATGCTTGTTCCACCCAACTGGCTGATCCCGGCTTCGAAACTTACACGTGTCCGGAGCGACGGTTTTTCAAAAACCTGCGTTACGACTCGTCCCGCACAGTATGGATTTCGGGTGCCCGATTTGGTTTCTGCTTTGAGTTCGTTCGCAAGATCCAGAATCTCCTGGACTTCTTGAGAGCTTAAATCAAAAAGTGATGTGAGGTGTCTCATAAGATCGAATTCTCGTCGAAAATATCATTGAAAAAACAAGAGACAGGAACTGCGTGCCCGAGGTTCGTTGTGAAACCAGAAAGCCTCGTAGTGATTCGCCCGACAAATACTGAATCAGCCATCATCCTATCAGTGCATGATCACTGTTTCAGCGGGGAGATGACGTTGGCCTTATTCGATTTCGCCTTTGTACAACTTGCGCTGCATGTTGGGCTGATACGGCGTCCAATTGGAGGAGGCATTGGGGTCGGATTCAATGAGCGAGTGGAACTCGTTCGTTTTGGCATCCAGGTTGTCCAGGTGGTGCAGGGCAATCGCTTCCATGGTCATGGGAAGTTTCGGACTTCCATACTCGTAAACACCGTGATGGCTGAGGAGCATGTGTTTCAAGCGAAGTGAAGTCTCTTCCGGGAACGGACGACCCGTGGTCTCTTCTGTCGCACGAATCTTATCCGAGAGCATCTCAACACCCATGACAAGATGGCCGATCAACTGACCTTCATCAGTGTATTGAAAGGTCGAGTCGTAGCTGAGTTCGCGAATTTTTCCCAAGTCGTGCAGGAAAATTCCGGCGAGCAGAAGATTGATATCGACATTGGGGTACAGGTCGGCGATACGTGTCGCTGTCTCTGCGAGATTCACGATGTGGTCGAGCAACCCGCCATGGTAAGCATGGTGCAACCGGACGCCGGCGGGAGCCGATTTGAGCCCCTCAACGATTTCCTGATCAGCCAGGAATGTTTGCATCAACGATTGAATGTCTGCGTCGGTGATGCCTAGCAGGATTTGGCAAAGTTTCTCGAATTGAGCTTCGACATCAGTGCTGGACTGGGGAATGTAATCCTCAGTGTCGATTTCGTCCCCGGATGCGGAATCAATCCGTGTCAGGATCATTTGCAGGTTCCCCTGGAACTGCTGCACCTTTCCTTTAACTCGAACGTAATCACCAACGTTGATGTGATTGACCGCTGAAGCATTAACGTTCCAGAGCAGGCCGGAAATCTGACCGGTCCGGTCACGGAGTTGAGATAGGAAATAGCTGTCACCGTTACGATTTGCTCGTAATTGACGGTCCGCGAGAAGATACGTCTCTTCGACGTTGTCTCCATCTTCTAATTCATTGACGAACATCCGCGTCATGAGATCACCAAAGGCAGAAGTGGTATGCACCACAAAAAGTCAAACTGAGTCGGGTGACTTTACATCTTTTGATGTGAACGACACACAGACCAGACTGGCAGAAAATAAAAATGCCGATCATAGGACCGGCGCAGGGAAGCGAAAAATGCTAACTGTCTAGCATGAATTACTCAATACCAAACGCCTCGTGTGTAGTGATTTGAGGGAAGAATTCCAAGTTCACCGCGCGGCCTGTCAATCCGACAAATCAAGGAATTTTCAACTGAGATCGCTGATTCGAGTGGCACATGGTGAGAGATCGGGGGGAGAGGGGCAATAACTGGTTCGATACAACTCCTCGTTCAGAATCTCTGCCTGTCGGAACAATTTGGCTTGATGCTTTGCCTCATGGTTTTGATGGGGCACAGCGGCAACGGCTTCTGAAAATGACTGCAAAGTTCGATTTTGACCGGTTTGCAGTGCAGGCTGAGTTGATTACCTGCAGTTACCGTTTTCCTCGCCGAGGTTTCTTCTTGGCGTTTCGGGAATTGCGACCGACCACTTTCTTCTTCGTCGATTTTTTCCCAGCAGATTTGCCTTTCCCCGATGTTGCTGATTTCTTTCCGCTGACGTTCTTACTGCCGACGTTCTTATTGCTGCTGGACTTGCTCCCGGCAGTTTTACTTCCAGTTTTCTTGCGGTCGACGTTTTTCGTCTCGACGTTCCGGCTGCTGGATTTCTTTTTGGGAGCTGATCCGCCAGCTTTATTCCGTTCCAGAATCTCGAAAAGCTTCCCTAATTCTTCACGTCGCAGTTCACGGAACTGACCGATTGGAACGCGACCAATTCGGATCGGGCCGAATCCAATCCGCTCAAGTTTCATGACTTTATGGCCGGTTCGCGCAAGAAGACGGCGAATTTCGCGGTTTTGGCCTTCGGTCATCGTGATCTCAACCCAGGTGCTTTGTCCCTGTTTCTTGATCGGGCGAATGTCGTGAACCTTGAACTTTCCTTCGGTGAAGTAATGGCCTTCTTTCAGCTGATTAAATACTTCTCGGTCTGGGTGTCCAGCAACTTGAGCTTTGTAGAGTCTGTGAATTCGGTGCTTTGGGTGGGCCAGTTTTTGAGAGAGATCCCCATCGTTGGTGACGATGAGCAAGCCGGTCGTCGCCTCATCGAGACGGCCAACGCAAAAGAGTCTTGGCCCCTCTGGAGGGAAGAGGTCGAAAATCGTCCGTCGTCCCTGTGGGTCTTTGGAAGTACAGAGAAATCCCGGAGGTTTGTTCAGCAGGTAATACCGTTTGCGCTCAAACTTGAGGGGTTCGCCATCGAGTGTGACTGTTTGGATTGTCGGTTTGACGTTTGAGCCCAGTTTGTCGACAGTCACGCCATCGATCTCAACACGGCCGTGTTCAATTAACTCTTCGCATTCGCGACGCGATCCCAAACCACATTGCGCGAGATAGCGTTGCAGTCGCATGCTGGGAACTGGAGGAACTTCTGGATCTGGTTTAGACATCAGACAAGCAAAATGTATCTTGAGGAGAATGGACCTGACAGCGGGAAGAGAACATCTTCGCTGCGAGTCGAATACCTCATCATACCAGTGTTAAAGACAAAACGTGAGGAACACCGGTGAATCAATTCTCCGGATTTCGGAGTTCTCGGGCTCTTTGTGATTTTCGTCGTTTCGTGGTATGCAATGAAATGTGAGGCGACGGGACGACGGTGGCCCCGTTGGGTTCCTCCGATTCATCCGCAACTTCAATCTCTCCATTCAATCGAATACGGCGCTCAATTAACCGGCCCAGCGGTCCGACGAGCATGCACGGGAGCAGTACCATGTCCCCGATAAAGGCCGCTCCGATCAGGAGTGCCATCAGCCAGCCAAACCGGCTAATCAGCAAGAGATCCGCAGGAAACAACACCAGCAGCCCAATTCCGACAGCAGCACTCGTTTGCCACATCGCTGGTCCGCAATGCATCAACGCCTGTTTCACTGAGGCCTGACGAGGCATTCCCTTACGTAGGCCGTTTCGAAACCATGTCAGCAAGTGGAGAGTTCCATCGACTGCGATTCCCATTGCAACGGAAGCTGTCACCATTGTTCCGATATCGATTTTTTGACCGAACCAGGAGACCAGGCCGAAGATGGAAATGACTGGAAGGACGTTTGGAATCATGCTCCCGATCCCAGCCAGCGGATCTTTCAAAACCCAAATCATCACAGATGCGATCAACACAAAAGCAGCCACGGAACTCCACACCAAACTGTCGAGGACCGCCAGTTGTGTTCTCAAAAACAGCGGAACTGTCCCCGTAACAGTATGATCGACACCGGCATGGTATCGCGTGATTTTCCCTACGCGATCACTCAATTGTTGAGTCAGTGTGGTGTAGTCTGCATCACTGAGAACCGCTGCCTGAGCGTTGATTCTCCAAAGCTCGTCGCCATTCACCTCTGGCAGTCTGTTCATCACAATGAAGGCACTGCTCTCAGCTGCATGCTCTTCTTTAATGCGTTTCTCGGTTTCGTTTGAGCGTCGATTATAGAAAATCTTTTCTCGCATCGCTGCGTTTTCGCCGGGGCTTGTTCGCTGAGGCAAAAACGACGACATCGAAATCGCTCCGCTCACTTCGGGATGGTTGCGGATTTCTTCTTCAATTTCTCGAACAAGTTCAACACGCTCCAGAAAGCGAAGGTCAGACTGACTTTGCTTATCGAATCTGACGAGAATCTCGACGGGACTGATTCCTGCGAGGTTGTCTTCAATGGTTTGATAATCTTGAACTACCGGCGATGACTCCGGGAAGTACCGAATGACTTTCGTTTCGACATCAAAGTGGCGCAACCCGATTGAGCAAGCGATGGCCAAAACGATCGTTGAGGCTCCAATCGAGAGCCAGTGTCGGCAGATGACGTCACTGTAAGTGGACCATCGTTTCGATTTCACTTCTTCCGGAGCACTTCGGCGAAGTGGAACCATTTGAAGTAACGCAGGGAGACCATAAAGCACCATCGCGACAGAAATCATGCAACCCAATGCAGCATAAATTCCGAATTCGCGAACGGGTGCAAGATCACTGTTGATGAGCGATATCAGCCCTAAAGATGTCGTGAAGGCTGCCATCAGGCATGGCTGCCTCGCCATTTTGGTCGCTTCCGCAACAGCTGTTTTGGGGTTTTCCCAAACTGCATGCTTCCAGTAGTTGGCGATGTGAATGGCTCCTGACAACGCCAGAACCATTAACAGCGTCGGCAACACGACGAGGACCATGTTCATACTTCCGCCGGAAAGCGGGATCAAAGAGACCCCGAGAAACGCGGAGTAGTAGGAAACGAAGATAACAAGTCCACCGAGTCGCAGGCACTTCAAGGAGAAGATTGCAAACAGGATGCCGACCAAACCGGAGAATCCGATCACGGATTTCCCGAGAATGCTGGTCGCATTCGGGTTCCACGCGGCACGGATCACACCGTTATTCAACTCTGCGGCAGCGACCACGCGGCCCCCCACAATGAGTCCGTCATCTGGGATAAACGAGGCGATTGCTGCTTCGCGAATAGCTGCGATGGCCTTCGATTTCTCAGCCCCGCCCGCTTCGGATAACGTCACGACAACGGCGATTGGCGTCCCCGTTTTCTCATAGCAGCTTTCGACAAGTTGGCGTCCATCCGGTTCATCAGATGTCGCAAATGATGCCACATGATTGATGGAATCAATAACGGCTTGTTTGAGTTTTTGATTACTGCCGATCCCGGTCCAGCTGACTTGGAAATCATGCTGACCGAACTCAGAAGGTGTCAGTTCAGTCTCGGTTTCGAGAGCAGATCGATAACGTGAATACAATTTTTGGAAAGCATCTTCGTCGAGTTCTGCAGGCATCCAGGGTGAAACAGGTTCGTGGATGGTCAGTTCAAGCCCAAATTGGGATTGGATTCGCTCTTGGATCAGCTTGATCGTCTTCTCTTTCTGGTCTCGTCCAGCTTCAGTCAGTCGGACCTTCAGATGTCCGGTTCCGATGAAGGTTCCGCTGATTCGGCGAATCGCTTCGTCTTCTTCCACTCCGAACTCGACAAGTTTCGATAGAAGGTCGCCTGCATGCATGACAGAGTCGACATACGGCAAGCCGCCGCGACGTATTCCATCCTCATCAACTTGACCACTCAGCATTCCCGCCAGGACTGGCAGGCGCATATCGTCAGCTGCACTTCCTTCCCATGTCAGGATGACTTTCTCGTCCTCTGGGAAATGAGCTCGACACCACAAGTACTCTTGGGCACTGGGGTCGTTTTCGGGTAGCCAGTTCTCGACATTATTATCAAGACGGACATGTCGCAGCGAAGATCCAGCGAGGGGAGCGACAAATAGGATGAGCACCAAAACCCATATGGCGACACCTTGCCCCCAGGGATCTTGTTTCTGAAAGAAACTTCGTTTTTCTTGTGTCGATGCATCTGGGACGCGACTCACTACTGTCCTCCGACCTTAAGAAGGTGTTATCAAGTGAGCCACGGGCATCGACTGCATCTCATGCAGGCATCAGCTTGGAACACATGAATAGCAACGATACGTCCCGACACAGTGACGCGTTTACAGTGACGCGAATCACGTGTCTCACAAATTGAACTCTCAAACTTCTTGAGAAGACAGAGAGATTTGAGACTCCAAAAACTTAGATCGTCTTCTGAGCGGCTGAAACTTCGAGAACCTCCGAGACATGGCGACATCATTGTCCGAAATCCGGAGTTTTAAGGAACAGGCGGTTACGGCAATTTGCGTTGACTTTGATGCGTCGGTAATTAGCGCGCCTGTTACCCTCGAAATGCAGAGTGACTCTCCGATTTTAGGTGAAGATTTGCCTCCTGATGCACCATTTCGGGTGGCTCAGGAATCGTCGTTGTTTCTTGAAAAACGACAACTCGTTTCAATTTTGTGAGAGCATTTCCAATGCTGGTTCAGCGACTGGGGAGGCAGACTTGTTGCAGTTTCTCGAACTAAAACTGTTTGCTCGACCGAGTGCCCATGAAGAACGCATTTCATCAATCAAATTGCGGTTCGCCACGTGGCGGAACCTGTTCACCAATTCGAACGATGCTCCAGTGATCGGGTTCTGCTTCGTCGAGTACAGTTTTTTCACTGCTTTTCCCTGATGAAAGACGTTCACACGAGTATCGGAAACACGAACGTCATCTAGAGCGAATACGCCCTGAAGATGCTATAAGAACTGGTCCGGAAACCTGCCTGAACTCTCTGAAGCACTCAGTTTTATAGTCAGGGATTCGTCGAAGTTTCCTGGAATCATTGTCTGCAACCCAACTTCATAGTGGTCGACTCAATTTAAGAACGGCGAACTTTGAAAACGAAATCGTTCTGAATCATTGGGATTTCGAGATCAGATTTCGATTTGTTAAAGTCAGTCGGTTCCGTTTGAAGTTCAAGTCATTGGAATTTCGATCCACTTATTTAGAACCAGTCCGAAAACCTCTGGAATCGCCGCTTTCCTCAACGTTTGAGAGAGCAATTTCAAGTTTCAGGACCAGCTCTACTTAGAGCAGTTTGCTCTACCGTGTGCCCGTGAAGAACGTATTTCTCTACTAAAAATGCTGTTCTCCACGAGGCAGAACCTGTAAACCAATTCGAAAGATGCTCTAGTCATCCCCATCGGAGAGAAGATGAATAGCACGTTGCTCTTGGTGACCATGTGTCTCACGACCCAAGCTGTCTCGACGACTCAGACTGATCTGCTTCACGAGATCATTCAGGAAGAATGGGAACGGACAATGCGGGAGAATCCGACCTGGGCCTCCAGCCTCGGAGATCGTCGATACAATACTAAGTGGGCTGACTTGAGCCCGGAAGCGATTGAGCGATCGCACGAGAAAGATGTGCAAGTGTTGAAGAAGCTGGATGCGATTCAGGTCGATCAGCTGCCACCTGAAGAGAAAATCAATTACCGGTTATTTCGTCGAAAATACGACCTCGCTGTAAAGGCTCATCAGTATCAATGGTATCTGGTTCCGCTCAACCAACGTGGTGGAATTCAAGATGAAGGGGCACTTGCCGAAAGTTTGCGATTCGAAACGGTTCAAGACTTCGACGATTGGCTGGCACGCATGAGGGCGTTTCCAGCCTATATGGACCAGACAATCGCTCTGATGCGAGAAGGAGCGAAGTCCGGGGTGATTCACTCGCGTGTTGTGATGGAGCGGGTGAGGAGTCAGATTGACAAGCAACTCGTTGCGGAACCTCGGGCGCAGCAGTTCTTCAAACCGTTCACCCAAATCCCCGATTCGGTGAGTCTTGTCCAGAAAAGGCGTCTGCGTAATGAGGCAGTGGCCTCTGTGCAAAAAGAGATTCTGCCCAGTTACTTGAAGTTCAAAAAGTTCTTTGAGGAGGAGTACCTCCCCGCATGTTATGAGCAGGTTGGGGTCTGGCAAATTCCCAACGGTGGAGAGTTGTACGAGCTAAGGTGCCGCGAATTCACGACAACGAACTTGACTCCAACGCAAATTCATTCCATTGGCTTAGCGGAAGTCGAACGGATTCGTGGTGAGATGGATGCGGTGATTGAAGAGTTGAAATTTACCGGATCGTTTGAAGATTTTCTGGAGTTTCTCCGCACCAATCCAGCCTTTTATTACAAGGATGGTGACGACTTGCTGCGGGCGTATATGTCGGTCTGTAAGCAAATCGATCCACAACTGGTCAAACTCTTCAAAAAGCTACCGAGAGTCCCTTACGGGGTCGAACCGATTCCAACGCAGATCGCACCTGACACCACAACCGCCTACTATCGCTCTCCGTCTGCCGATGGTTCTCGTGCCGGGACATACTTTGTGAACCTGTATCGTCCCGAAGTGCGACCTCGTTATGAAATTGAAGCACTTTCACTTCATGAATCGGTCCCAGGACATCACTTGCAAATTGCACTCGCTCAGGAGCTCGACAATCTGCCTCAATTTAGACGCTACGGTGGAGACACCGTTTACATCGAAGGCTGGGCGCTGTACGCAGAAAGCTTGGGGGATGAATTAGGGATGTATCGCGATCCTTACTCTCGATTCGGCCAGTTGACCTACGAGATGTGGCGCGCAGTCCGACTGGTCGTCGATACCGGAATTCATCATCAGCGTTGGGACCGGCAGCGAGCAATTGATTACTTCGCCGCAAATACTGCGAAGTCGATCCACGATATCGAGAATGAAATTGATCGTTACATCTCCTGGCCCGGACAGGCGCTGGCCTACAAAATCGGTGAACTGAAAATTCAAGAACTTCGCAAGAAAAGTGAACAGCAATTGGGAGAGAAGTTTGACATTCGGGACTTTCACGATGTCGTCTTGCGAAACGGAGCTGTGACGCTGGAGATCTTGGAGGATCAGGTCAATGACTGGATTGAATCGCAAAAGTAGAACCAGCTCGGGATCTGGTGGAATGGTCAGCTTCATCAGTGTCTGAGAGGGTTAACCCGGTTTTCAGTCTCAGTGGATCAGTTCTCGTGAAGCGTCCACGAATCACCTTTGTGCCACGCGGCTGATGTGTGCGGCTCAGGGGTAACAGCGTGACTACTTGAGGCCGGGCCACTTTCCCTCAGCTAGAGTCTTCAAGGCAGCCGCTTCATCTTTGACTGCAATTGGTGTCCCTTCAGTGACGATCGGAAGGGTTCCGTCTCGTTCGATGAGGAAGAGTCCTGTTGACGGCTTTCCTGTCTGAAGGTCAAAGAGTCCGTACTTGCGGTGTGCCGGAGAGGGAGCCGGATCGTTGATGTCGATATCTGTCACGACTGGAAATGGAAGCTCAACCCCTAAACGTTTCTCTGCCTCTTCATTTGCGTAAGGAGTCGCTGTCCCGACAGCGATGATCTCAAATCCGGCTCGGTTGATCGCTTCGAAATTTTCAATCAGCGACTTCGTGCGAGGATCTCGATCAACGCCTAGTTCAGCATCAAAGAAGACCAGTACAACTTGATGTCGGCCGAGCATTCGTTCCAGTTTGACGACATTCCGATTGTGGTCCGCGAGGGTAAAACGCGGAGCAAGTGCTCGAATCGCGACCACCTTCCGGGTTGGATCATGCTCCCACTGCTGAAGCTGGTTCTGCCGCCAAAGTGTGACTGCAAAAATCCCGACTCCAGCTAACAGAAGCAAAATTTCACGTTTTCCCATTCCACCGACTTTCAACCATTTTCCGCGGTATTGTTCAAGCACCACGAAGAGCACCAACGACACAAATCATAGAGCAGCTTGCTCGACCGAGTGCCTGCGTAGCACACGTTTCGCTAGAGTAGTTTGCTCTACCGTGTGCCCGTGAAGTTCACATTTATGACTTCATAGACTGTTCGCCACGAGGCAGAACCCGAACATCAATTAGAAACGTACTATTAGAATAGCGTACCGAACTGTGAGTTCCATCGGTGACGTGCCGGATTCTTGACTTTGGATTTCCTTCCCCACGCTCGGGGGCTCGACAGGTCACCCAGTACAATCCCAAAGCCTCTCTGTGCTCAGTGTGGAGAGTGCGGCTCAAGAAATTCAATTCGAACTAATTCGAGAACCGGCCCAGGATTGTCTGGCACCTGACAGTTTACTCACTTTCAAGAATCATTTGAACCACTTTTTTACCCGTGAGCGGTTCGCTGCTGAGAGTGAGGTTCTCTTTGAAGTGGCTGAGGGTTTTGTTGAAGTCGTCTTTCTTCGAGGCTCCAAAGATCGCGAGTGGAGAGGGGTCGATGAGTCGTGCAAGTCCGGGAAGTCCGCCGAATTTGAGGGCACCGGGGAGGAGGTTAGGGTCGTCGATGGTTGTGACGTCCGAGAATGAGAAGCCGTTGAGGTCGACGATAGTCCTGTCGATTTTATTCGCTGGAATCGCTGACCGTGCCAATAGCTGCCATGTTCCGGCATCTCCGGTTGCAACCAGAATTCGTTTCTTGTCCTGTTGAGAACGATTTTGAATCACGCTCAGAATATCGCGGACTCGCTCAGTCAACAGGGGAGTATTGTAGCAATAAGTATAGCCGGGATAGTTCTCATCGATGGGGTAGTCCTGAGCGGATTGTGTCCGACCTTTGGAGTCTCCAGTCATGAATAAGTCTGCCGATACGACGATGTACCCGGCTTGAATGAGCTGCAGAACTTCGTCTTTGACAGTTCCATCGTTTTTGAACAGGTGCGAATATCCTGCTGAATCGAACCAGAAGACGAAACCAGCAGGTTCTTTGGTTTCACTGGAGAGTGAGACGGTTTTGATATACGCACCATCCGAGTTGGTAACGATCCCATCTGCTCTTGTGATGTTGCTGGTTGGTTCTGAATCCTGTGGGACAGTCGTGTATTCGGCTTCGATGTCAGAGACTTCCGGCTTGAGCATGACCTCGGCAGCCCCGCCAACGATGTTGCGGTAGTCTTCAATGTCTCCTTTCAGCCAGCTTTCAAACTCTTCTTGATCTTCTTTGGTCATCAGCTCTCGAAGAGGTGCAGCGGTGAGTGCGTCGTCCGGGAGTGGGTTTTTGTCATTGAAAATTGTTAGCTGTTCTCTGGTCAGCGGCCAGAAGTCAGATTGTTGAATCGGACCGTCGATTCCGAGGTCAAGGTGCTCGTTGAACCAGTTGTACATTAGCTCTCGGGCGACCTGATTGTAGTTGTGTTTAAATTGTGGGAAAGCCTTGGCTTCGATGCTGTCTGCCTTTCCAAACAGTGAATAAACCTGCTTCAACTCCGGGAGTCCTTTGGTTTCAATCTCAATCGTCCAGTCGTCAGCTCCGCTCATCGCCTGTGGTTTTGGAGCGAACAGGGCAGCGAAGGCGATGTTGTTGACCCCTTGGCGAAGGTAGCTGGCGTTCTCGCAAACACAGCCACCTTGCATTCCTGTCGAGACCATGACGGCCGGGAAGGTGACATCAACACGATCGTCGATGGCGGCCAGAATCATCGTTTGTGTTCCGCCTCCGCTTGCTCCGGTGACCGCAAGTCGATCGGTATCGACTTCTGGAAGAGACTCTAAAAAATCGAGAGATCGAATCGAGTTCCAGGTTTGCAGGCCCATGAGATTGTGCAGACGCAAAGCGGCATCGGCGTCGTTAAATCCGGTGCGATGGTCGAGTGGTTGGCTGTCGGCGTAACCGATCATGTCATAGTGGAAGACGACAGTTCCCATTCGGGCCAGTTGCACCATTCGTGCCTGCAGTGGGGAGTGGGCTCCCGATGCAAACTCTTCCGCTCCTTGATCCAGTTGTGCTTGTGAGCCACCTTCGGCATCGTAAAAACGACCATCTTTCCAGTGACCATGTGGGGAAAGAATTCCCGGAATTTTCCCTTCGATATTCTTCGGGCGATACAAACTTCCGGTAACATAATGCCCGGGTCGGCTGCGGAAGTAGACGCTTTCGACGGTGTAGTCTCCGCGATCGATTTTCTTGGAGATGACCGGTTCGAGCGGAGTTTTTTCCGGTAGAGGCCACAGGCCGTTTGAGACGAGTACTTGTCGTCGAATTCTCTCAGCTTCCTTTTCCCAGGCAGCGAGTGTGGTAGGCGGTGACCAAGGATGGTAAGTATCGCGCAGGTTTCGCAATGTTTTGAAGCGGGCATCCTTGATTGCAGGGATCGCATCGAGATGCGGCTTGAGCAAGTCTGACCAGAGTTTGTAGCCAGCATCGTTGAGGTGCAGTCCATCTTTTGCGAAGAACTCTGCCTTGGGCATTTTATCTTCGCCGATCATTGGTGTGTCGATGTCCAGGAATGTCAGCTGCTTGTCGCCCTCTGCCATCTTGATGATGAGCGAGTTTGCTTCACGGACCTTCTCAATAAGATTCCAGCGTTTGATACTTGGCTTGATGGCAACGAAAATGATCTGCGTGTCCGGGAAATCTTTGTGGACTTTGGTCACAAACTCTTTGAAATCGGCCTGAACTTGAGCGGGAGTTTTTTCTCGTGAAAGATCGTTGTCACCTGCATACATGACAATCGCCCGCGGTGCGTACGGCTTCACGATCCGGTCGTAGAAGTGCAGGGAATCCGCAACTTCCGAGCCACCAAAACCTCGGTTGATCGCGTCCAGTTCCGGAAACCATTTCTCAAGATCCCAAAGGCGGATACTGCTGCTTCCGATAAATAGAACCTGTCCCGGTTCTTTAGGGTGCTCTTTGTCGTCGGCTTCAAATGCCTTGATGTTCGATTCCCAGCGGGCAAATGGATCAGCTGTCTTCTTTTGATCTAGAGCAGAGGCATTGGCCACAATCGAGAAGATGAACCCAACAGCCGTCAGCATATGCAGAAATCGAATCATTCTCAGAGTCCTCTGTTTGTTCGTTGGTTAGCACTCAGGAGTTGTGCCAGCTTGGAGCGAAGCAATGAGTCGCGCATCCACGCGAGAGGACGCGAACATCATTCCCGAAAATGCTGCTCTCTCCAGATTACATTTTGTACGCTGATGAGCGACGAGAAACCTGCCGGTTTCAGCCTTCGTTTTTTTTACTCACATCGCCAGCTTCATTTTCTTTACGCAGGAAGAAATATAGAAAGACGCCAGTCGTGCAGGCATGCAGCAAGATGTAGAACAGCAGCAGTGGACTCTGCAAGACCGCGATACCGAGAATGGCCCAGGCGATGATGGCAATCAGCGCCCATTTTTTCATGACTCCGTCGACGTGATGTTCCACGGTAGCAACTCCTTGGTTGGATATTAATCAGTTAAATATGAAATTGAATGGCTCTAGCAAAATTCGAAAAGATGATCTGTTTCCCAGTCATCACAACGACGTAAATAAAGGAACAATTTCCTTAAGTTGGGTTATCAGGGCAGCTTACTCTTGAGGTTTCATTGGGGCGATAGGGTCTATCGCCATTCGGCGAACAAGTCCTTGGATTCGAGTTGGCTGCGCATTCGCCAATCTCGTAGCACATCGAGCAGTTCTCTTTTTTTGTCGAGATGCTCCACCGAGTTCCATAAGTTGTTGATTTCATCAGGGTCGTGAGCCAAGTCGAAGAGTTGCCCGTCGTCTTCATCGAGGAAGTGGACCAGTTTCCAGTCGCGACTGCGAACCATGGTCATGAAGTCCGTCCCGGTGAGGATTCCGTCTTTGGCTTGCTCTGCGAAAACATATTCCCGCTCTTCCCAAGTCTTTCCTTCGAGTGCTGGCAAGAGTGATTTCGCCTCCATGTTCTCAGGTGGAGTAATCCCGGCGAGTTCGAGGATCATTGGGCCTAGATCAAACTGGCTGCACAGGCCGTCGAACTTTCTGCCTGCTTCAAATCGTCTCGATTCGCCGCCATCAGGAGAACTTTGAGACGGCGACCAGACGATGGTAGGCATTCTGGTAATGATGTCGTACATCGTCCATTTTTGTGAATGCCCATGGTCCGTCAAACAATCACCATGATCGGAAGTGAAGATGACAACGGAGTTCTCCAGGTATCCTTTGTCTTCTAACGCCTGCAAAATCTCGCCAACTTTGGTGTCGATCATCGAGACATTCGCGAGGTAGTACGCCCGTTGACGATGTCGTTGCTCTTCTGTCGGATCAAGATCGAGAACAACGGAGTCGTGGTCGACCTCATTATTGTGCTGCCTCAATTCCTTGAAAGCAGCTGGCTGATTATCGAGTTCTTCCTGTGTCACTTCCAGCAGAGGAAGCTCTTTCTCCATGTACTTCGCAGCGTATTCCGGCGTCGGATCGTACGGTGGGTGCGGACCGGGAAAACCGATTTGAAGGAAGAGGGGCTCCGTTTGTGGGTAAGAGTTGATCCACCATTTTGCCATCTCGCCGACGAACATATCCGAGTGCAAATCTTCTGGCAGTTCCCAATCAAACGCTCCTAAAGCTGTTTGGTAATCATCACGTTGCCGATACTGTTCTCGCTGTTGCTTGACGAGGCCTCTGGCCCGTAGTGCTTTGTCCCATTCGTCGAAGTAGTATCGCTCTTCCAGGTATCGATCTTTGTTTTCAACAACATACCTCTCGTGAAATCCGAGAGGCGTGTGGTACGGGTATGTGTGCATCTTCCCGATATTCACACAACGATAGCCCGATTCATTCAACAGCTCGACCCAGGAATGTCGCCACAAATCCGCATTCTTAAGCACACCAGTCGTATGCGGATAATACCCGGTGAAGAGCGACGCCCGACTCGGAGCGCAACTCGCTGCGGTCACGTGACAGTTTGTGAGCGTTGTCCCTTCGCGTACCAGTCGGTCCAGGTTCGGAGTTTCCATGTAAGGAAATCCAAGTTCCGCAATCGTATCAAACCGCTGTTGGTCGGTGATGATAAAAATGATGTTCGGACGGTCGGACATGCTGGGTCGGTGAGGGGCTGGGGGTGTAGGGCAACGGGCGAGATTGAAATGATGTCGAGTCGACTTGCATTCGTCCAGTCGTAAGAAAGTATTTCACGCAGATCAAGTCGCAACTTCGCTCCGTGGGAATCACCCGAACAAAATGTCAGCATCGAATTTTTTTGCGATCGGATGAACACTCTCGTGCTTGTCGCTATGATCGAAATCAAATGGACATTACGACACATTCGGAGAATTCAATGCTCGCTCGTCTCACACTCTTAGGTGTTTTCGCACTTTCGGTCTTCTTTCAATCAACACTCATTGCACAGGATAAAGTGCTTCGCGCAGGAGCAGCTGCCAGTAATATCACTCCACCACTCGGAGAACTGATTGTCGGAGGCTGGAAACCGATCCCAGCGACGAATATTCATGACGAACTTCATGCTCGTTGTCTGCTGCTGGATGATGGTGAAACTACGATTGGATTCGTGATTTGTGACAATGTCGGGATTCCACGAGAAGTCTTCGAAGCTGCTCGCAAGCTGATTGATGCCGAAACTGATCTCGATGTCAGCAAACTGCTGATGGCATCCACGCATACGCACTCCGCTACAACGGCTCGTGGAGAGAGCAAAATTACTGAAGTTGAGGAACTGTCCGACTATCAAGCCTTTGTCGCCCGACGCATCGCCGATGGTGTCCGACGAGCTCTCAGTAACATGCAACCAGCACGAATCGCATGGGGTTCAGCACAAGAGCCGTCCGAGGTCTTTAACCGTCGCTGGTACACGACTGATCCTAAAATGCTGAGCAATCCATTTGGGGGTGTCGACAAGGTTCGCATGAATCCGCCTCGTCGAAACCCTGCACTGGTCCGCCCCGCCGGGCCTGTCGATCCAGAAGTGTCATTCATTTCAGTGCAATCGATTGAAGGTCAACCGATCGCACTGATGGGGAACTATTCGTTGCACTACGTTGGCGGTGTGAACAGTGGAGATGTTTCCGCCGATTACTTTGGCTATTTCGCGAATATGGTGAAAGACCGCCTGGGAGCGGCCAATCAGGATCCTCCGTTTGTTGGAATTCTGTCGAACGGAACCAGTGGGGACGTCAACAATATTAATTTCAATGGAGAATCTCCTCGTGTGAAAAGATACCAGAAGATGCAAATGGTCGCTGAAAAAGTGACCAACCGAGTGATGGAAGCACACGCCACACTTGAATGGCACGACTGGGTGAAACTCGATTCAGCGATGACCGATCTTGTTCTCAAGGTTCGTAAGCCTTCCAAGGAGATGCTGCAATTCTTCGCAGAACTTGAAAAACGTCCCAAAAAAGAACGACACATCCGCGAAGAGACCTACTCCGCCCGTGTGAAACAGATTCAGGAAGGTCCGGAAGAAGTGACCATCCCGTTGCAAGTGATCCGAATCGGAAGTCTTGCCATTCAGGCGATTCCATTTGAAGTGTTCACCGAAACCGGCTTGGAACTCAAAGACCGCACACCGTTCGAAGATTCCTTCACCATCGAACTCGCAAACGGTTCGTATGGGTACTTACCAACTCCCGAGCAACACAAACTTGGCGGATACGAAACCTGGCTCGGCTCAAACTTTGTGCAACTGGATGCGACCGAAAAAATCGTCGAACAGTTGCTGTATCTGTCACAGAAACTGCATGATGATGATGAAGTTAAGAAGTAATGCTGAGTCATTTTCGCCGGACACCTCAACTGTCCGGCGAATTTTCTCGTGACTTTTTTATTTTTTTGCGGCAGAGAGCAACACGACCAATTTGGGGAACTAACCATGCCGACGCCACTTGAATCACTCGTAAAGACTGGAACGAAACTTTGGCTGGATAGTGTCGATCCCGATTTAGTGAAGGATAACCTCGCCTTCGGTGCGACCGGTGCGACGTCAAATCCAGCCATTGTTTCTGATCTTATTAAATCAGGTCGGTTCGATGATGATATCGCCGAACTGGTTGCCAAAGGTCTCGATGATGAAGAGATTGCGTGGGCGCTGACAGACAGTCTGGTCTGTACCGCACAGAAAGAATTCCATGAGATCAATGAAAAGTCGAACGGTAATGATGGCTACGTGAGCTTTGAACTCGATCCGCTCCTCGAAGCTGCCGATTGCCCGCTAAGCACGGAAGAACGCTCAGCGAAGTATGTCGAACTCGGCAAAAAGTGGGCAGCCGGTCACACCAACCGCATGATCAAAGTTCCTGCAACTCCCGGAGGTTTAGGGGCGTTGGAAGAGCTCACTGCTGCAGGAGTGACTCCCAATGTGACTCTGATCTTCTCGGACCGGCAGTATCAAATTGCTCGCGATAACATCTGGAAAGGTGCGCAGCGACGTGAGGATCCGAAAACTCTGAAGTCGGTGTATAGCATCTTCATCAGCCGTATTGATGCGTACACTTCCAAAAATCTGACGGAACTTTCCAGCGATGCACAAGGCATGGTCGGTATCCTGAACGCAAAGCGGATCTGGCAACGGAATCGAGAATTCTGGAGCGACAAAGGCTTGCCGCTGCAGCAGGAGATGATCTTCGCCAGCATGGGAACGAAGCTTCCGGAAGATCCGAAAGACAAATATGTTGCTGCGCTCGCAGGCTCGGACATCCAAACGAACCCGCCTGAAGTCAACGAGACGATCCAGAAGATGGACGGAAAAACCTTCACCAGTCGCATCGAAGAAATGCCGTCTGAAGCGATTCAAAACGAGATCGACGAGAAGGTCAACTTCGCACAAATGGAATCCGATCTCATGGAAGAAGGTCTCAAAAAGTTCGCAGACCCACAGAATGCGCTGCTGAAATTGATCGCTGAGAAACGAAAGGCTGGCTAGAGCATCTTTCGAATTGGTTTGCAGGTTCTGTCTCGTGGCGAACACCATTTTTCCTGGAGAAATGTGTTCTTCACGGGCACACGGTTGAGCAAGCTGCTTTAAGTCCACTTGTTCTTTCGATCTGAAGCATAACGCACTCTTGAATATCAAACTTTACAGCTCCCGGTGAATCACCGGGAGCTGTCCGGCGACACGCTATTGGAGGTTTCTTCAATGGTGCTCTAGTAACTATTCCCGCTGAACTCGTTACACTCTCTGTACTGTGTAGAACTACAACAGAGGACGCGGTGATGACGAATCTTGCAAAGCGGATTATCGAATTTGTTCAGCGGCCGGGCTATATGCCGATGAAGCCGAAGTCGCTGGCGAAGAAGCTGGGAATTACGAAGAAGAAGCTGGCGAAGTTTGAAGCCGCTTTAGAAGAGGCGAAACTCTCAGGGGAAATTCGCTTTTCTGACGGGGGACGTATTCAGCCAAAAGCACCGCGTGGCTCTCATTTGGGGATCGTACACCGCATCAAAAGTGGGGATGCCTTCATCATTCTGCGTGAGCCAAAACCGATCGGCCTGACGGAAGATATTTTCGTTGAACGGAACGATCTCAAAGATGCTCAAAACGGAGACGAGGTCTTCGTGAAACTTCTGCAACGACGCCGCAGCCGGGGGCAACGCTGTGGGTATGTTGTCGAAGTTGTTGAACGAGCAACGAATGTTTTTGTCGGTACTTATCTGGAAGAAGACGAGTCAGGTTGGGTGCAGATCGACGGGAAGGACTATCCCGATCCGATCTGGGTCGGTGATCCGGGAGCGAAGGGAGTCAAAGAAGGAGACAAGGTTGTCATCGAAATGCTCCGTTTCCCAACTATCGGACAGAATGGGGAAGGTGTACTGACGAAGGTTCTCGGTGCTCGGGGGGAACCAGGTGTTGATACGCAGATGATCATCCATGAGTTCGGGATCCCTGACGAATTCCCGGAGGAAGTCCTCAATGAGGCGCGACTGGAAGCGGAAAACTTCAATGAGAACGATCTCACTGATCGCGAAGACTTAAGCGGGACCACGGTCGTCACCATCGATCCGAAAACAGCTCGAGATTTTGATGATGCGATCTCGCTGAAGAAGATAGAAAAAGGACACTGGCTGCTCGGAGTGCATATCGCAGATGTCTCCCATTTTGTTCAACCGGGAACCCAACTGGATCGTGAAGCAGAAACGCGTGGGACGAGTGTCTATCTCCCGACAAAAGTGATCCCGATGTTGCCGGAGATCATCTCGAACGGGTTGGCGTCACTGCAGGAAGGGCGGACGCGGTTTACGATGTCTGCATTCATTGAGTTCTCCGCAGAGGGAATTCCCATCGAGACACGGTTCTCTCGATCCGCAATCAAAGTGACGCAACGATTCGCCTACGAAGAGGTGATGCCGATCATCAAAGCGAAGCCATCCGAACCGATTGAAGGAGTCAGTGCGGAGATTCGTGAACTGCTGAATAACATGCACGAACTGGCGATGATTCTCCGGAAACGTCGGTTTGCAAAAGGTTCACTTGAACTTGATATGCCGGAAGTCCGGCTGAGCCTTGATGCAGATGGAAAGGTGACCGGAGCTTTCGAAGCTGAGCACGACGAGTCACACGAAATTATCGAAGAGTTTATGCTCGCTGCGAACATTGCAGTCGCTGTCCGTTTGAATGATGAAGGGATTGGCTTCTTACGGCGAGCACATGCAGACCCGGCAGAGGCGAAGCTGAAAGCGTTCAGCGAGTTCGTCACGATTCTGGGATTTGAGTTGGAGAAATACCAAAGCAAGAAGCATTTGCAGGCTCTCCTCCGATCTGTTCGTGGAACTCCGCAGGAGCAGGCAGTCAATTATGCCATGCTGCGAAGTTTGAAACAGGCGGAATATTCGCCGATGGAAGTCGGGCACTATGCCTTGGCTGAAGACCAATATTGCCACTTCACCAGCCCAATTCGCCGTTATCCCGATTTGCACATTCATCGTTTAGTAAGCTCACTGGTCTGCGACAACGTGACATATCGCGGAGCATCGGCGGAAGACTTGATTCGCCTGGGGCATCACTGTTCAACAACCGAACGACGAGCCGAACGAGCTGAACGCGAATTAACAAAAATGAAGCTGCTCACCTATTTTGAAGAACGCGTGGGTGAGAAAATCACAGCTGTGATTACCGGTGTCGAGCGATTCGGGTTTTTCTGTCGAGGTATCGAAATCCCGGCTGAGGGGTTGGTCCACATCAGCAACATCCCGGCAAGCGAGAGTTATGAGTTTGATCGACAGGCCATGGCCCTGGTTGGCCGGCGCACGGGAGACATGATCCGCCTCGGCGATAAGGTGATTGTCGAGATCGCCAGTGTTGACGTCGACCGCCGCGAACTCAATTTCAAACTTCTCACTCACACCGCTTCCAAGCCACCAGCGAAAAAAGGGGCATCTAAAAGCAGACCTTCCACAACAAAAAAAGATTCGAAGAAACCAAATTCCAAGCAAGGTAAACCCAGAAATCAAAAGTCGTCCACGCGGAAAAAGAAGCCAGCACAAAAACGTCGTAAGAAACGATAAGCCGAAGTGATGACCTGAAGTTAACTAGGTGGAAAATCCTCTTGGTCAATGACAGGGAGGTCCCTGTTGGTGTCGTCTAAGCTGGGTGTGGATTGGGAGCGTAGATGTCTGTGTTGAGAGTGTATGGGCAAAGCCTGGATCTTGACGCGGCGATTGCCGAGTGCGGGCTTGCGGTCTGTGCAACTCAGCGTCGAGGAGAGGCGAGAGTCTCCGGTTCCGATCGGGTGTTTTCGCAAAATGCAATCTTTGTTGAGATCAGTGCCGCCGACATCGAAGATTTTGAGCGCCAAGTTGATGACGCACTTTCATTCCTGAGTCAGTACCAAACTGAAATTGCCGATCTTGTTGGCACTCGTGGGGTTGAAGAAGCATACATTGATTTTTGTATTCCTCGACTCGATGGTGCTGCACAATCAGCAATTTTCTCGACCCAACTTGTGCGCGCTGCTGGGCGTCTGAATCTTGGTTTATGTTTGTCGTTATACGAGGTCTCATAAAGCATTTTTATGCTGGTCGTGCCCGTGAAGCTCGCTTTCATGACTTCATAGACCGCTCGCCACGAGGCAGAACGTATTGACCAATATTGGATTTGCTCCGGCCAGTTTCGCTCAAATCGATTCGCGTGCAGATCGAGTTGCGAATGCTTTCAACAGCTGGTTGTATCAGTCTGTCTTGTTTTCCCGTTGAGGAAGATTTCGATTGCCAGAATCCGCCACTGCGAACAACAGAAAAGCGGCGCTGGCAGCGGAGAGGACTGAGTAATCTAACGGCGGCTTTGGGCCGAGAGCACTCATCATCGTTATTGTGAAAATGCTCAAGAGGACTCCAGCTGCAAGCGAAAACCATCGCAACTTCCAACCGATCAGTAATCCAATCGCAATCACGATTTCGGCGATCGTGGCAGCCCATCCCAAGAAAGGAATCAATGAAGCAGGGGCAAACCAGTTCAGAAGTTGAACATATGCCTCATAGTTTTTTATGTTCCCCCAAACTACTCCTTCACTTCCGGGTGGACCCCATAGCCCAAAGCGATCTGCCACAGCTGATAAGAATGCTGCTGCCAATGCAATACGGACGAAGCATTTTGCCAATTGAAGTTGTTTTGATTGCTGGCTATGGTTGCTTGGAGTCATTTTTCTTATCACTTGCGGATTCAATCTGTACAGGGCATTTTAGAGCAAATTCAGGTTTTAGGGTCAGTTTTAAATAGTGTGAAGGAGCTCGAACTGATTTGTGGATAGTGAGTTTTGTAGCGACTCGTTGATGATAGCCGATGAGTCGGGATCGAAGTCAGTCAGAATAAAATTCACCGCTGCATCAGCGAATTGCTTCATCTCGTTATTGAACAAGAGCATTTTTTTGAAAATGCATGGGATATCCCTTGGGTGTGAGTGATTTCTCACGTGAAAGCTCTCTCTACGGAGACCAGGAGCACATTCGTGTTCTAAACAGGTCTTCACTTTATAACGCTTTTCTCTTTAGTGATGACAGGTTTTGATGGAATTCTCGTAATATCAAATACGTATCTGTTGATCTATAGGCGAGGTTTAAGCGAGAAACTCTGATTTCCGTTTTTCGTTACGATTATGGAGAATGTCGATTCTACAGCGGCGTGAGATATTCCCACGAAGAATTTACCATTAAAATCTAACATCAGGATCAGTCCTGAGATTCGCTGAGGGTTCCTTCGGTGTTGAACGCTATTCATACTTTCGCCCCTTCGTGTGGAGCGTGAGTACTGTCGTAGCTCTTCTGAGCAACGACTCCTTCGACGTCGGTTCTCGCGTGGAAACCCGAAAAAATAAACAGAATGATCCTCGACACTTTGAACAAATTCTGGAGACACATCTGACTTTCAATGATGAAATATTGATCTATGGAGACTGCTCTTGAAAGTCTTTGCACAGGTGGAGATCGACGCGCTCTATCGACGCTCTCTATCGACATTGAGTTTTGCAATGAGCGGATGAGAAAGTCAACGATTTGTATCGCAGCCAGCTAGAACGTCACCCACCACGACACCAGCGATTAACTACACCCTTTCTGAAAATCAATCTGGCACTAGCGTTTTAATGACCCCGCATTGAAGAGAATAATGGATAAAAATATGGACGAAAAACTGGAAACAACACTCTGGAACATTCAACAACGCAACCTCGGTGAACCGGAATTTATTCAAGCGGTTAAAGAGGTGTTTGGGTCGATCGGAACTGTGTTGGCGAAGTTCCCAAAGTTCACCGAACAAAAAATCATCGAACGAATCTGTGAACCTGAACGTCAGGTGATCTTTCGCGTGCCGTGGCAGGATGATCGTGGCGAAGTCCACATTAATCGTGGTTTCCGTGTCCAATTCAATAGTGCTTTGGGGCCGTTCAAGGGGGGCTTGCGATTTCATCCTTCCGTCAACTTGTCGATCGTGAAGTTTTTGGGATTTGAACAGATTTTCAAAAACGCTTTGACGGGAATGCCCATTGGCGGAGGCAAGGGGGGAAGTGACTTTGATCCGAAGGGACGCAGCGACAATGAAGTGATGCGTTTCTGCCAGAGTTTCATGATTGAACTGTCGCGTCACCTTGGGGAATACACCGATGTTCCCGCTGGCGATGTCGGTGTTGGTAAGAGAGAAGTTGGTTATCTCTTTGGGCAGTACAAAAGGATCAGCAACCGATACGAGTCAGGAGTCTTGACCGGCAAGGGACTCAGCTACGGCGGAGCATTGGTCCGTACCGAGGCCACTGGTTACGGACTTGGCTACTTTGTTCAAGAGATGCTCGCGGCGAGAGGTGAATCGCTCGAAGGCAAGACTTGTCTGGTCTCCGGAGCAGGAAACGTCGCGATCTATGCGATTGAAAAAGTGACTCAACTGGGTGGCAAAGTCGTCGCCTGTTCCGATTCCAAAGGCGTTGTCTACGATGAAGCAGGTATCGACCTGCCGACGCTGAAACGCATTAAGGAAGTCGAACGGCTCCCGATCGAATCGTATTGCCAGTCGCGAAAGCAATCGCACTATCAGGCAGGCGGGAATCTTTGGGAGATCAAATGCGATGTCGCGTTACCCTGTGCCACACAGAATGAACTCACAGGGAAAGACGCTGATGCGCTTCTTCAAGGTGGTTGCATCGCGGTCGCGGAAGGGGCCAACATGCCGACGACTCCCGAAGGGATCGAAAAGTTTATCAATGCAGGGATTGCCTACGCGCCTGGTAAGGCAGCGAACGCCGGCGGAGTTGCGACCAGTGCGTTGGAGATGCAGCAAAATGCTTCTCGGGATGCTTGGTCATTCGAATTTACTGAGAAAAAACTTGCCCATATCATGAAAGATATTCATGATCGCTGTTTGAAAACCGCTGATGAATTTGGCGTTCCCGGCAACTACGCGCAAGGAGCGAACATCGAAGCGTTCATGCGGGTCGCTGATGCGATGCAGTCGTTAGGATTGATCTGAGTCAGAGACGCAACGTGGGTGGAGTTCGACACTTTCTGCAGTCGATGATATCGCAATGACTTGTTGATGAAAGTCAGCGAGTCTAGATCTCAGTCAGTCAGAACGTCACCCACCGCGCGGAAATTCATCGATGAGTCAATTTCCGTGGGGGAAATCAGCGAAGGAGTCTCGTCACAGACAGTGAACTTGCGATAGAATCTTGTCGGTATGCAACCGCCACGTTTCTACTTAACTTCTTCTGAGGCACCACTTGTCTGATACCCACTCCGAGGAGCTGATTCTGGAGCTTGCACGCAGTCTTCACGCCAGTGGATCTCCCGCGTATGAGCTTGAGAGTCAGATGGAACAGGTTGCTACGGCGCTCGGTCGGCAAGCCACTTTCTTCTCAACGCCGACATCCCTGTTCGTGACGTTTGATGATGAGCGGTACGGAACGCGAATGCTTCGCGTCTATCCGAGTAAGACGAACCTCGGACGGTATGCTGAACTGTTTCGCTTGCAGCAGTCTATTCAGGACGAGAGCGTCACAGTTCAAGACGCTTTGGCTCAATTGCGTTCGATTCTGGCGATGCCAGGCGGGTACGTCACATCTGTGCAAATCGCATCGTACGGAATTGTTGGTGCATGTGTCGCTCTGCTTGTCGGAGGGAACAACACTGTCATTATCTCGGCAGGAGCGATTGGTCTGCTCGTCGGAGCGATGGTTCTTGGTTTGTCACGCCTTCGGTTTCCGTCGCACCTGACGAATGTCATCGCAGGTTTTACAGCCAGTGCAATTGCCTGTGTGGTTCAATCGTGGGTTACTACGAGTAACTTTGAATTGACCGCTCTGTCGGCGCTGATCGTACTCGTGCCCGGTCTGCATCTTACAATCAGTATCAACGAACTGGCGACGAAAAATCTTGCCTCCGGCTCGGCGCGATTTGCCGGAGCGATGACAACACTGCTGACTCTGATTTTTGGCGTCTACATGGGCTATGACTTTGTCGCCGCTTTGCACCCGATTCCCGATTCGGTGGCACCACATACCCCGTCGTTGATTGCATCGGTGTTTGTGGTGATTCCCATCGGGCTGTGTCTGGCGGTTTTATTTCGTACTCGATACCAAGACGTCCCGTGGCTGTTATTTTCGACACTCATTGTCTACGGAGCGCTGAGGCTGGCTGGCGATAATTTCAGTCCGTTTGCAGCGGTCTGGATTGCTTCCGTCGTCGCCGGTGTGACCAGTCGTCTGCTTTCGAACCGTTTAAGGTTACCTGCAGCCGTGATGTTGGTTCCCTCACTCATTCTGCTGGTTCCAGGAACTCTCGGCTTTACGGGTCTGGCACAGATCATGCTTCGAGAAGACCTCCCCAGCGGCCTTCGTCTGCTCACCACAATGTTGATGACCTCCGTCGCGATTGTCGCCGGACAGTTGGTCACGGATGTGATTACTCCCATTCGCAAGATGCGAACAGGAACCGGCCGCCGGTGATTAAGCCGCTTTGAATGCAGACTCACAACATTCGGCAACTGATTGAAAACTGAATCAAAACTGAATCAAACAGGCTCTGTGAAGTCTCAGACAGGAATTTGCTCGGCTGGTTTTCCTCTTCTTGGAACACTCGCGACGAGTGCGAGAACTTCGTTCATGTTCATGGGTTTTGTCAGGCAGCCGTCCATCCCAGCATCGATGCACGCGTCTTGCTCCTCCTTCATGGCATTCCCCGAGAGCGCCATGATTGGCCAGCGCGGCCAGTGATTTTCTTGCTCTCGCTGACGGATTTGTCGGGTGGCCTCCAGACCATCCATGACCGGCATTTGAACATCCATCAGAATAATGTCGAATGCGTCGGGGTGGGTCAGGGCATCGAGTGCCTGTTGCCCATTCTCAGCGATTGTGACTTCGTGTTTTCCTTTGCTCAGCATTGATATAGCAACGGTTTGATTCACCAGACTGTCTTCGGTGACAAGGACGCGACGCGGGGCGACAGGTTCCGTTGGCTGAACGTGATGTTGAGGTTGCCAGCCCGCAACTGAGATCGCAAGTTCTCGAAACAGAGTACTCCTTCTGAGTGGTTTGGGGAGTACAACTGCAAAGTGTTTCGATTCCAGCTGTTCCTCGTTATCAGCGATTGAGGAGGAGGCAAGAATCAGTGGGAGGTCTTTGCCATGCGGTTGATCGCGTATCCAGCTTGCCAGTTGCCAGCCATCAATTCCCGGCATCATTGCGTCTAAAATCATGCCGTCGTAAGTTTGCAGCAAATCCGGGTTGTGCTCGAGTTGCTGCTGTAAGTCTCGTCCGTCCTCTGCGATATCGACATGGATGCCAAAACCTTCGAGCATTCCCATTGCGACACGACGATTGACTTCGTTGTCGTCAACCAGCATCACGCGCTTGCCGACAAGCACGTCTTGAGGTGGCCCAACTTGCTGGCGTGATCGAATGACGTCGTTGCTGGTGGCGGGTGGAAGTGGAATTTTGACATAAAATGAGGTTCCTTTCCCCAGCTCACTTTCCAGAGTGAGACTCCCACCCATGAGTTCAACAAGACGCTTGCAGATCACCAAACCTAAGCCGGTGCCGCCGTACTGTCGAGTCGTTCCTGAATCCGCCTGCATGAAAGGCTTAAAGAGTCGCTGTTGTGCAGCTTCCGAAATTCCGATGCCGGTGTCCCGCACCTCCAGTTCGATGGTCTGTTCTTCCTCCGCGCTTGGCCGTACGATCACGACGATGCGTCCATCTTCAGTGAATTTGATGGCGTTGCTGACGAGATTCATCACGACCTGGCGAATTCGCGTGGGGTCACCTCTGCGTATGTCTGGCATTTCGAGATCAAAGTCCAACTCAATTTCCATCCCTCGGTTGTGTGCTTTGGGCGAGAGCAACTGCAGCGTTTCACTGAGTTGGTCCTGGAGTGAAAATCCGATTTGCTCGAGTTCAACACGCCCAGCTTTGATCTTGGAGAAGTCGAGAATATCGTTGATGATCGTCAGCAAAGATTCTCCCGAGGAGAGAATGATCGAAAGCTGTTCGGACTGCGTTGCCGAGAGTTGACCATCTCCCAAGAGTTGCGCCATTCCCAAAATTCCGTTCATGGGAGTGCGGATCTCGTGGCTCATCGCTGCCAGAAAGTCTGACTTGGCTTCGTTTGCTGCCTCTGCTGCGTCTCGGGCCTCTTCCAATTCGATCTGCTTGGCGTTCAGTTCACGAATCAGTTTCTCTTGAATTTCTTTTTCCCGCCTGAGCGTGCTATGCAAATCGACCACTGTCGGAAAGGCTTCAAGTGCCTGATGTATAATTCGACCACGCTGCAGGGTGTCGACTCCGAACCAAGGCTCGGGGTCGATCATCTCGGGGTACTGCCACGTGATTTCAAAGTCGCCAGTTGTCCGAGCTTTCCCGATAATGGCTCTTTTGCGAACATGCCGATTTTTACGAAGCTCCATCACCCCGCAAGGACCATTCACCAGAATGAAACTGTGGTTCTCTAAGTCAGCGACTTCAAAGCTGCCGACTTGCTCGACAATCGCTTTCCATAAATAGACCTGCGTATACGAATTCGCCATCGGGGATGAAACGGGACAGTTGTAACCGACGTACTCTCGAATTCTCGGCAAGAAGTGTTGATTGACTTCATTCTTGCAAGTTGAGAAATAATCCCAGCAGGCATAGTGACCAACTGCTTCTGGAACGGATGCCAATTCCGTCTCGGAAAAGCTGAATGAAATTACCGGCAGTTGCTCGCTTCCCGGTCCAAGTTTTGCAAGAAGTTGGAAGAAATCGATATTGGCAAACCCGTTGAGGGTGTTATAGATAACATCCGGCTCAGACGCCAAAAGTTGCTCGACGACAGGACGGACATCAAACTCCTCGAGAGGCAAATAACATTCTGCGAGCACTCTTCCGCCACGTTTCTCCATAACACCGTGCATTAACGTGTTCGCTGTGCGTGGGTAGACGTAATCTGATCCCACAATCGCGGCATCTTTCCAACCTTGATCCATCGCCCAGTCAATGGCGGGTTCAATTTGTTGATTGAGAGTGCTGCCAGTGTAAATCACATTGGAGCTTTCTTCGAGTCCTTCGTATTGAAGTGGATAAAACAACAATCCGTTATTACGACTCAATACTGGCAACAGGGCTTTGCGAGAGGCTGATGTCCAACAACCGAAAAGAACTGAAATTCCATCGACCTCGAGAAACTTCTCTGCCTCTCGCGCGAAGATCTCGCCGTTCGATGCTCCATCACGAGTCTTCGTGAGAATCTTTCGTCCGAGCACGCCACCTGTTGCGTTGATCTCCTGGACTGCCAGTTCCGTCGCCTTTGCCACGAGAGTTTCGCAACCCGACATGACTCCAGAAATGGAGTTTAAGATCCCGATGGTATACGTTTGCGAGGAACCCGTCTCAGACATGAAATCGCTTTCGATGTGAGATGAAAAAGTCTCAATTCAAGTCGATCACTTTGGCCAGTGAGAGCACTTTCAATGCTTGTCTCGCTTCTGATGATGACTCCCATGACTTCATAGACTGCTCTCCATCCGGCAGAACCTCATGTTCAACATTGGAATTGCGATAGAGCCCTATAAGTAGATTCTCCAAATGAGAAGCTGGAACTCGTTTCAACTCGCGGAATAATCAGTCCACCTATTCGCTGTTTCCATGTCTCCTCGGTTCGAAACTGTTTTGCTGCACTGGCTGACGGTCGTGCCGACATCTTCGCAGCCAACGAGAACAATGGTTCCGAGCAGTCTACTCTATCCTATGTTCGTACTTCTTTGCCCGCGTCCAAACCCCATTCCATGAGACTGATCACACAAGCTGTTGTTAAGAACGCTCTCGTTCAGCGAGCGCACTTCGAATCGGAACCTAAATTCTCCTTCACACTCTGCGTCGATCCGTCGTAAAGCATTTCTGAACAGCCAAGGTCGTCTCCTGCTTCACCTCTCATTTTCTGATGAACTCAGCTGTGGTCACTTAGCACGACAACTTAATAATAATCATCAGGGAAAACTCACCGATGTCTACTAATAATCCGGAAATTTTGTAGGTAAAAGCGAGCTGACACTGCCGAGAGATTCTCTGACGATTTCATTCGCTCAACCGAGTCGCCCCATCCATCTCTCAAAATTCATGTAGATTTGATGTCACGCATCCTGCTATTTCAGATGTGGCTCTATGTCGGCAAGGGTGAGGTAGAATGATTTGGTTTGCGTCGCGATATGATTGGTCTATGGCTGCTTGCTCTCAATTTTTTCCTCACTCACGAAATCCGCTTCACGGAAACTGGCTCTCACGTTGCCTTGCATGGTGGTGAGCCAGATCTGCCCCGGTGTCGGTTCGAAGGCATAGGGATAGGAGAGCCATTTGCCTTTGTGGCTGGCGATGACGGTCGGGCGTGTCCAGGTTTTTCCGTCATCATTGGAGAAGGCGAGCGAGAGTTCTTCGCGGAAGTTGCTGACGGGAACTTCCGACCACAGCCCGTCGCCGCCGCTCATTTCCCATCTGTCCTGACCTTCGGGAAAAGTGCGGTTCCAAAGCAGAATAAGTCGACCGCTATCGAGACGAGTGAGCATGCCGGGGGCGCTGCTTGCGGGAATTCCTGACGGCTGCAGAGTTTGCCAGTGACGACCACCGTTGTTTGAGTACCCCGACCAGAACTCGCCCCAGTTGGTCCGGATCAGTTGCCAGATGCGACCATCTTCAAGTTCAATCAGGGTCGGTTCGGTGACTCCTCCGTGATGGCCTTGCCCGCCGAGGTCGATCAGATTGCTGGCAGCCCAGGTGAGACCATCGTCGTTTGAAGAGTAAGTCAGAACTGTGTGTCGTCCTGGATTGTGCAGCATTTTCATGGCAGTGAAGATGATGCGTCCCTCTTGAGTTTGAATCATGTCGCGGACGCATCCGCTCCAGTCGTCATGCATCTTCTGAATGTTCTGCCAGGTCTTTCCACTGTCAGTGCTCCGCATGACGTATGTCGGCAGGACCGCTCCGGGGGCGTCGTGAAGTTCGTCTTTCCAGGTCCATTTTCGCTCATCCAGATTCATGAATCCAACAATGATTGTGCCATCCTGTGTGGTGAGAATGGCTCGTTCATTACTGACAGTCATTTTGGTTCCGAGAGCGAAGATCGGTCGCGGCTCTGACCATGTTTTCCCGTTGTCTTTTGAAAGGTAGGTCGCTTTGGCGTCGATGGCGAGAATGTCACCCTCTTTAGTGCGGGTGAACGGCCCCATCAGTTTGAACGAAAGCGGTTGGAGCTTTGGGTGAAGTTCAAGATCCTGAGCATGCAAGGTTTGCAAGCAGGTGGTGAACAAGAGAATCGTTGCGAGTAAAATTTTCATCGGATTTGTGACCTCAAAGTTCTGTCGAATTCGTCTGTTCTCTCGTACGGCGAAACAAGTTTTGGGCTGCACTTGTGGAAACTGGAACAGGTTCGAAACGATCTCAAAACCACTCCGGTCGATTTCATATTTCGATCCACCTGCGCATCGTTTCAGTCTTGCTGCTCTGAATTTGAACAATAGCAGATGTTGTTGCGTTTATCTGTTCTGTTTTTCAGTATTTTCATTCGTGCATTCGTTCGCTGAATGAGACAGTTTTGCCTGCAACTTTAAAGCTGTTTCTGACGTTCCGGCTATCGTGACCGTGATGGCTTGAGACGAAAGGCACAACGTTTGCTTCTTGTTCAATTCACTGTGACGCAGCGATGTGAAAAAACACCTTTAAACTTTCATTTTTCCTTCGCGTTACTTTAACACCTTTCTGCTGAAGTGATGTCTCTCACTTCGAAGAACAAGTTGAAATTTTGGAACACTAAAATGAACCGTACCGTACACAAGAATCACGGTCTTCTGATTGACATGGATGGCGTTATCTACCGCGGGAGTGAACTCATTCCTGGGGCGGATGAGTTTGTTTCTCAACTCATCGACGACGGCATTCCTTTTTCCTTTCTGACAAATAACAGCCAGAGGACTCGTCGGGATGTCGCGACGAAACTGCGACGCATGGGGATGTCGGTTGAAGATGAGCATGTTTACACATGTGCGATGGCGACAGCGAGTTTTCTAGCTGACCAAAAGCCGTTTGGGACGGCCTATGTGATAGGTGAAGGGGGTCTGCACAGCGCATTGCATGATGTTGGTTATTCGATTGTCGACACTCAGCCCGATTATGTCGTCGTTGGTGAAGGACGAACTTTCACCATGGAAATGTTGGAGCGTGCATGCAACATGGTCAAAGGGGGAGCGAAGCTCATCGCAACAAACATGGACCCGAACTGTCCGACGCAACATGGATTGCGACCAGGGTGCGGAGCGATCGTCGCGTTGCTTGAATCGGCAACCGGAGTGAAAGCGTTTAGTGTCGGGAAGCCGAGCCCAATTATGACTCGGGCTGCGAGAAAAGAACTTGGTCTGACCGCTTCAGAAACAACGATCATTGGAGACACAATGGAAACCGACATTCTGGGAGGTGTTCAACTGGGGTATCGCACGATTCTTGTTCTCTCTGGCGGAACTCAACGGGAAGACTTAGCGAACTTTGCTTATCAGCCAGACCGAATTGTGAATTCCGTTGCGGATCTCGATCCCGGTTCGCTATTCGTCCATGAGGAAAAAGTTGTTGCCAATCTCGCGGGTTAGTCCCCACTCGAAATTGCCTTCACCCTGATTTTGAATCCCCTCGGACTTCGGAAAGGTCCGAGGGGATCGTTCTTAGATGGCTGATGACATCTTTCGAATCGGCGTTCGCGTTCTGCCTCGTGGCGAGCAGCCTATGGAGTCATAAAAGTGAACTTCACGGGCACAGAAAGCGTTGGAAATGCTTTCGTGTTGATCCAGTATTGGCTGTTCGCGTTCTGCCTCGTGGCGAGAAGCCTGTGAAGTCATAAAAGTGAACTTCACGGGCACAAAAAGCGTTGGAAATGCTTTCGTGTTGATCCAGTATTGGCCGTTCGCGTTCTGCCTCGTGGCGAGCAGCCTTTGGAGTCATAAAAGTGAACTTCACGGGCACAAAAAGCGTTGGAAATGTTTTCGTGTTGATCCAGTATTGGCTGTTCGCGTTCTGCCTCGTGGCGAGCAGCCTTTGGAGTCATAAAAGTGAACTTCACGGGCACAAAAAACATTGGAAATGTTTTAGTTTGAGGTTTGGTTGGCGTGTCGAATGAAGTCGCCTCGGGTTCCTTTGAAGTTGTCGATATTGATCGGGAGTTCGTATTCGACGCAGATTTCTTTCCATCGCTGGCGTGTTTCTGAATCGAGTGGCTGATCCAGTTTGACATTGTGACCGAGGTAATACTCATAGTACTGGCCGAGTCGATGTTTGCCTCGCGGGCTTCCGGAAGGTTTCTTTTCCAATCCGTGTAAGCCGCCGAGAGAGCCCCACCATTGGACAGCTGCGAAGTCTGGATGATCAGTCGGGACATCGCTGACGTAGATAGTTGCGGTCTGGTGTTGGTGGAGCGTTCTTTGAATGTCGCGTGGCTTGATGCTTTGCACCGGCTGTCCGGTCTTGATCGCCAATGCAGCAGCCGTGCCAGCAGCATCGCCGAGTCCGGTCCAGATCGGTTCCAGACGGAGCGAGCAAAATCCAACGTGTGAGGCAGAGACGGCGACCGGCACGAGCAGGTTCTGCATCTCCTTTGGGCAGATGACTCCATAGGGGACCTGATACGGTGGTGTTGCCATGTAGAACTCGCCGGTATGTTTTCCGCCGATCATCGGACCTTCATGGCCGGTTCCGTGGCAGTTCAAGCTGTATTCGCCGATGGCGATTGAGTTCGGATGGAAGCGTGCGCGGGCATCTTCATTTTCGTTGAGACAGTCTTGTTGTGTGTAAATGTGCTGTCCCACCATACGGCGAGCTTCGCGGATATAGAGTTGTTCGGGGATATGGCCGGTCTGTTGGAATTCATCTTTGCACCAACCCCAAGTATTGGCTTCCTCTTGAAAGACTTTCGGGACGCGCGGGTCGGTTTGGACGAAGTAGAGCAGCCCGATATTGTGCTGGAGATGTTTGTCGAAAATTTCCTGGCGTGTTGCCTCATCACCATCTGGCCAGGCATTGTTGATTTGTGGAAGTGAGAGTCTGACAGCGTTTCGGGAGACGTCGTTAATATCGTGCTTCTGATTGGGCAGGGGAGGGAGATGAGCTTTGTAGAGGCCTCCTTTCCGAGAACAGAAAACTGTCTTGATGGTGCCATCTTTGAGAAGTGGAATCACGGGGGCGAACATCTCTGCGTCATAGCCCTGAGGAGCTTCGAGAGGGACGCGGTTTTCGGGGTTCTGTGTCATCACAAAACGGAAGTTGTAGCCCTGAACTTGATCATCGGCAGATTCCGGAGCGAGCGATTCTCCGAATTCGTTTCGTCCTTCACGTCCCACGCGATATGGGACTTTGGCCGCTGCCATCAAGTCACCTTCATAGGTGGCGTCAATAAAGATCTGGGCTTGAAATTGATGCTTCTGGCCGCTGTGATCGGTGAACTCTGCGAGCTGAATTTTGTTCTTCGCCCGGTTTAGGAGAACCTCAACAAGACGGGTTTGAGTGAGGATAGAAATCGACTTTTCCTCGCTGAGCATCTCGTGGAAAATTTTTCGATTGATATGAGGTTCTCCCCGTGTGCCTCGCAATGCGTTTTTCACATCCTCGTGTTCTTCGCCAAGCTTCTGGACATAGTATTCATGAACGCGATTCGAGAACTGACCGAAGGTCCCGGTGAGACCTTCGAAGGTGTGGAAATCGGTGTTTGAGAGTCCGTTGGTGACCAGACCGCCGATCTGTTGGTATTGCGTGATCATCACGACACTCTGGCCGTCGCGCGCGGCATTCAGAGCCGCTGCAATTCCGGCGGGTGTCGCACCGTAGATGAGAACATCGGTCTTCGTTGGCGAATCTTTCGCGTGAACCTGAACAGTGGTGAGTAGACAGAAGGAGAGAAGAATCAGAGTTCGCATGAAGTCCCTTTCGAGAATGTTCGCCAACACGGCAGCCAGCGTTTCTTTACTTTGTGGTCTCGACCGCTCAATAGAGCTTCGAGCGACTTGCTGTCAACGGCGAGTGCCGCTTCGATGTCGCTGCACAACAATTGCCTCATCCGACAAATAGAGATAGAGGGACCACTACGTTATGATCTTGAATCGACGAACTCAATGCGAGTCAGTTTCTCGTGGCCGACTTCATTTCCCTTCAACCTTTTTCAGTTCAAGAATATCGTGAAACGTCAACTCTCAGATTTTGCTTCTCCGGCGACAGCCATACTCGGGCTGTTCGTGCAGGTGCTTGTGTTGATGGTTTATGCGCTTTTTGTTCTGGAAACAGAAATGCTCTCCTCTGCGTTCGTCAGCGATCAACTTCGGGATTCTCTCGTCCACTTATTAGGGGGATCGGTGCGCGGTCTCCCGGATGGGACTGAAGTCATCGTCTCCTTACCCGGAGCGTTTTTCGCGTCGCTGATTGTTTCGCTTCTCTTGAACGGTTTGAACTGGGGGATGAATCGAATTCGTTCTCGAAAGCAGCGACAAGAATTGTCTCACATTGTTTTGTTGAATGCGTTATGGACATTGCCGATCTTCGTCTGGATTGGCATGTGGCTGGGTCGTTCAATTTCAACTTCCTTCACCATACTCACTGCCGGGGTTGTGAATATCGTCTTGGCGATCACATTGGCTGGCTGGGGAAAGGTTCTGCTCTTGCCGAATGAAGCGGCTCAGGTTGACGTTGATGCGAGCCCGGAACGGAAGCGAAAAGACTGGAGACTTTTGTTGCTGGCGATGTCTCTCTTCACCATCACCTTTGTCTGGATGAACTGGGCACTTTGGTTCAACGTGCGAATTCCGCATGGCGATTCGGTGATGTACGAAGAGCATCTATGGAATCTTACGCATGGCAAAGGATTTCGGAGCTATCTCGATCAGGGGCTGTTTCTGGGTGAGCATATTCAGGTGATTCATGTGTTATTGGTCCCGTTACATTGGTTGTGGCCTTCGCACTTGCTGCTCGAACTTTCAGAGACGGTGGCGTTAGCATTGGGAGCAGTCCCCACTTTCTTGATCGCGCGTCGACGCTCTGGAAGCTCCCATGGAGCATTGCTGATCGCTTGTGCCTATCTGCTTTATTTTCCGGTTCACTATCTGGACATCTCGATCGATCTCAAAACATTCCGGCCGATTTCATTTGGCGTCCCACTGATGTTGTGGGCAATCAATGCGATGGAGCAAAAGCATTGGAAGCAAATGGTCACTGCGTTTGTGCTTGCGCTGGCTTGCAAGGAAGACTATGCCATTGTCATTGCCCCGATGGGGCTGTGGTGCATCTGGAATGAGTGGATGAATTCACGGAAGAGTGGGACTTCGATGGATCGAAAAACACTCGCAATTGGTGCGACGACAGCAGTCGTTTCAACAGCCTACTTATTGTTCGTAGTGAAGCTGGCAATTCCGTGGTTTCGTCATGGAGAGACCGTTCACTATGCCCGGTATTTTGAGGCCTTTGGGGAAACACCGACCGAAATTGTGTTGACGATGATCACCAATCCGCAGCTGTTATTTGTGGAGTTGGTCACGGTGGGCGCGGTGATTTATTTTCTTCGTCTTATCGTCCCGCTCGGGATGCCGATTCGGGGATGGTCGCAACTTCTCGTTGGGGCTCCGGTTTTTATTCTGCTGTGTCTCAACAACCTCGCGATGCAACCGCCCGGACCGTATCACCATTTCCACGCTCCACTGGTTCCGATTCTCGTTTGGGCAAAGTGTGTGGTGATTGGCTCGGTCGTTGAGAGTGCTTCAGCGATGAATCGGCGAACCGTCTGGATTTTTAGTTGTGCATTTTTAACTTCACTCTTGTTCAGTTTCAGTCCGTTGAGCATTCAGTTCTGGGATCCGGGACAGGAGATGTATTGGCGGAACCAGTATGTCCAGGATGAGCGTGCCAGGCAGTTTCGAAAAGTGCTGGAGAAACTACCACAGAGCGCCAGAATTGCTTCGACGGACTATGTCCATTCCTATCTGACTCACTACGAGCGATCTTACGACTACAGCAAGTACCCCCGAGCCGTGGCAGACTACGAAGACAAAGTCCCCGACGATACGGATTACATCGTCATCGATCGTCGCCACAAGTACAGCCGGGGTGAGTACGACGACCTGGGATTGATTCGAGAACTGCAGCGGGAGCCCGAAAAGTGGGACTTGTTGCCAGATGAGACGGATGGCTATTTTGCGATTTTGAAGCGACGCAAGCCAGCTGAAGATTGAGCTTGGTTGGGGAATCGTTGCGACCGTTAGAACCGGGTTTGCGTTGCGATTCACAGGACTGGAATGCGTGGTGTTTTTAGAATTTTACGCTTGACCGTCGTTTCGCATCCTATTGTTAAGTGTGGAAGTCTGGGATGTGATCCCAAAATCTGAATTGGCTCGAACTGACCCTCAAGCACTTTTCGAATTGGTGTTCGGGTTCTGCCTCGTGGCGAACAGCATTTTTAATAGAGAAATGCGTTCTTCAAGGGCACATGGTAGAGCAAACTGCTCTAGAGATGACTCTGAATCCCAGTGGTTCGGAGCGAATTCAAATCGTAGCGTTCGTGATACTGAGTCTCTCCAAGCCTCAGAATCTCTAACGTTTCCGAGGTTGCCGGTTAGGAACTGAATCACGCCGGCTCCAGCGTTCTGTCTCCTCCCTCCATCCGTTCTCCGGGTTCGGATGGTTTTTCGGAATGTTGAGAGCCGGTGCTTCTTCATTTCCTACTTCTGCAGGCCGGTGTTCTTCAGGCCAGTGCTACTGCATCGGATAGGCAGTGATGACGCTGTCCTTTTCGAGGACGAGTCGAATTTTTGTGCAGGCCGGATGACCTTTTCGCTTTCCGGATTCTCCACCCACGTAGCCGATTTTCTTTTTCATGTTGACTGTAATGACAGTTCGGCCTCGTTCGTTTTTCTGTTGAACATCCGGTGGACCTCGCTTTTGAGACATGGTCCAGGCTTCGTCAATCAATGCGAAGATTTCTTCACGATTTCCGTTGAAGACTCCGTGAATCGGTTTCTGGGGATTATCTTCGGCATGCTGCAGGATGTGGTCAATGCGGTGACCGTCGGCGCTCCCTGAGCGATAAATTAAACCCGCAGGAGATTTGAAAGTGTTTCGATCAACCTCAGTGAGGAACTCAGACGATTTCGTTTCTGATTCAGTTTTTGGAATCGGTGAGGATGTTGCATCAACCCGGTTTTCATTTGAAGCGGGAGCGAGAGTGGATTCTGTCTCAGTCGGAGAAAGGCCCTCGGGCGGATTCTCAGCATTTTGCTGATCCTGCCTCATCAGGAAGATAGCGATCGAGATGATCACCACGAGCAAGACAGGCGGAGAAAGCTTCAGAGATGGGGAGCGATTCGGAGCAGGAGGAATATTCATTGGGCAGTGGCCCTTGTTGATGAAAGGTCAAATGAGATGCAACCGATCTATTCAGGTCGCTGTGCGATCTTACTTGATTTCGGTACTTGACGCATCAACAAGTTGCCCGTCGCTGAGCTCGTAGTGTGTCGGAAATCGGCCTGCGAGCTCGCGGCTGTGCGTGACACAAATGAGCATGGCCTGTTGCTCGTTGGCGATTTCAAGAAGCAATGAACCGACCGATTCAGCCGTTTTGGGATCAAGATTTCCCGTCGGCTCGTCAGCGAGCAGAAGCAATGGCTGGTTAATCAGAGCCCGGCAGACTGCAACACGCTGCCGTTCGCCTCCAGAAAGTTGGCTGGGTCGGTGATGCAGTCGCTGAGAAAGACCGACTCGCTCAAGGAGTTGCTCCGCTCGCGATTGGACATCTGAATTTTGTCCCCCGGTGGCGAGTGTGGGGAGAAAGACGTTTTCTAAAACAGTACATTGCGGCAGCAGGTGATGGCCCTGGAAGATGAATCCGATTTTCTGATTCCGAAACCGAGCCTGAGAAGCCTGATCGAATTTCAGAGGGTACTCGCCCGCAATTTCGACATCTCCCGAAGTCGGTTCATCGAGAAGCCCGATGATATAGAGCAGGGTGCTTTTGCCAGATCCTGATGGACCGGTGATGGCGACTGAATCTCCCCGAGTCATCGAAAGGTTTGTCCCGCGAAGGATCTCCAATTCGCCAGCGGACGTGGAAAACGATTTCGAGAGGGACTGAACTCTTAAACTTTCGCTCATTATTGTTTGTCTTCGGTGCTTGGGCTTTGGGAGCGAGCTGCCGAGTCATCAGGACGGGGACTGAAACCCTCGGTCGAGTCGTCGTTGCGTGGCGGTCGGGAACCTTCTCTGAATGGTGGGGGACCGTCACCTCGGTCTAATGGCCCTCGCAGTCTTGGACCTCTGTCGCCTTGGCTTCTCTCACCCCGTCCACGAAGCTCAGGATCACCATTCTCAGAGCCCTGTCCACGAGGACCACCTTCGCCAGGAGATCTTTCACCTCGTGGTCCGCCTGATCGTCCTCTGTCTCCCGGTCTTCTTGAATCGCCACGGTTCGGGTAGAACGTTTCCCAGATCGTACGAAGGTCAATCGATTCCGGGTCTTCTTTGGGATTAATTTGTGTGTTCAAAGCAGTATAAAAATCGATCCCTTCAAGCTCCATCAGTGAATTTTGAGTCTCTTCATCAAGCGAGTTGAAGTAGCTTTCGATTTCTGCCTGGTTCGGAATCTTGGATTGCTTTCGATTTGCAATCGCTTGTTCGATCATGGACTTGATCAAAATTCCCTGAACTCGCAGCGTGGTGATATCTTTGCCATTCCACTCTTTGCCATCGGTCAGGTAATTTTTGACGGTCTCGTTCTCACCTTTTTCCCTGAGGAACGGAGTGAGCGCTTCAAATGTCTGGAACAATTCGGGGACGACATGAGGAGGGATCTTGGAGCGATCCTGCTCTCGAATCCGTGTGTTTTGTTTCAGAAATTTGATCAGGGTCAAATACCGGCTGAGCCCCTCGTTGCGGTTGAGTTCACTTCGATTTTCATCAGAGAGCTTATGGTTTTCGATGGTTTCAATTTTCTCCATGATTCTCGCGAGTTCGTCAGGTCTGAGAGTTGGAGTGCGGTCAAGAGGCGTCCCTCGCCATCGATAGTTTGGCATGGACCGCATCGCCGCAGTCGCTTCACGCTGGCGTTGCCCTTTGCGAATTTCACGAATGAGCTGGATTCGTTGAAGTGGATCAACAGTCTCTTTGAGCTGATCTCGCTGATGTGGTTCGATTGTTGTGAGCCATTCCTCGTAAAGGTCGAGAGCGACTTTGAGATCGCCGGAGGAGTCACTTTCGAGTGAAGTGTGGAAAGCGTTAATGGAGGCGATTTTCTCCGGGCTCATCTGCTGATAAGCTTTGAAGTTTCTGTCGAGCCGTTCTCGCTCGGACGGAGACATTCGAGCAATGGTTTGGCGGTGGTGGTCAAGTTGCTGCTCGACTTCTTGATCGCCGCGCGCTAAGAACGGGGCCAAGCCAAGTGCCAGGAGCATCGAGCAAATGAGCCAGATGCGGACGCTATTTTTGCGCATGACTGGTGGCCTTCCTCATTTCTTCCAACAATGCTTTTTCCGCTGTCAGTTGATTCAAAAACTCGACGCTTTGAACTTCGTCGTACCGGTCCAGGTTTTGAATCACCGGAAGTTCACGAACAAGTTTGTCGCTGCCGTCCGTGACAAATCGGTTGGTGATCAAAAAGCCAGCGACTGCAGCAATGATGAAAGCGACTGTCCAACTCAGCAGAATGCCGACTTTTTGGGTTGTCTGGAACCATGGCTGGTCCGAGAGAGGCGTTTTGATCTGTTCGAGCTTGGCAGTCGCCAAAGTTTTCTCGACGAAATCTTTCGGGGCATCGGGACGTTCAAGTTCGTCCAGCAGGTCATACGTTTTGGAAAGTAACTCAACATCGTTCCGGGCGACAGAATTCTGGACGAGCAGGGACTCAATCCGGCGCGTTTGTGCTTCGTCAAGCTCACCATCCAGATAGGCTGGGAGATTGTCGCGATCTTCGCTCGTGAGTCGGCTGAGTTTTTCCATAATGGTTGACGGAGTCAATTCTCCGCAGTGTAATTTAATTCGAGAAATTCAAGTCGGGTATTTTCATAATCAGGTGATAAAGTTTTCGAGAGCTTCTCGCAGGTTTTCTCTGGCTCTGGAGAGTAAGGACTTAACGGCTTGCGGTGAAAGTTGCATGGATTCGGCAATGTCGGCGTAGCTCATCCCTTCAAAGCGATGAAGCAGAATCGCCATTCTTTGACGTTCATTTAGAACGCTCAGTGCGGATTGCACACATTCCTGAAGTTCGGCTTTGTCGAGTTGCCGTGTCGGCATTAACGCTGATTTCTCGGCAACATTATTCTCGCCTACTTGAACCGGTTGTGATCCGCTCGAGCCGACATGAAACTGAACTTCTTTCTTTCGTCCTTTCGAGCGTCGTGAGTTACTCGCCAGGTTGTTGGCAATTTGAAAGATCCATGTCGACAGTTTTGCTGTCGGTTCGTATCCCTGTTTTGCGCGGTAAATTCTCAGGAAGACTTCCTGAGCAAGGTCTTCAGCGAGTGCGGAGTCCGCAAACATACTGGTGAAAATTCCAATGAGACGGTTTTGGTATCGCTCAACAATTTGCGCAAACGCACCGTCATCGCCATTCTTGACGCGCAACATCAGTTGCACATCAGGATCACGAAGATAGGGGGACGTACTCAATGATGAGGTCACCACGATTGTCTTTACGCTCTACTTTTACTTTTGATATCGATTTCTGATTTGAGTGGGTGTCCCTTGTCTGCTCTTTTCGAAACGCAAAACCATTGTACGGAACAAATGGGAGTGACTAGAACACATTCGTGCTTCCCGCCTTTGTATTAT
This sequence comes from Thalassoglobus sp., assembly GCF_048270125.1. Classification (NCBI taxonomy): domain Bacteria; kingdom Pseudomonadati; phylum Planctomycetota; class Planctomycetia; order Planctomycetales; family Planctomycetaceae; genus Thalassoglobus; species Thalassoglobus sp. The sequence continues at coordinate 47,239 of NZ_JBLWTN010000035.1, forward strand.
GTCTGTCTGTGTTGTGTCTGATTTCAAGTGATGAAATCCTCTTTTTACAAGACAGAATTAAGGAAACCTGTTTCAAATGTTCTAGCGTAATACAAAGGCTTTCTTGAGTTCGACGCGTGTTGATTCCTGACGTGTCATATTCAAACCCCGGAACGAGGCAAGTGTTTCGGTTCGTTCGTTGCAGACGAGATCACTCTCAGCTAACAATGTTGGCTGAAGCTCGCAGTCTAAGTCTGTGAAAAATCTGACAGGCAGAGCCGCAGGCATCATTAAGATAACGAATTTCGCCTGTCCCTCGCAATCTGGCTGCGACCAATTAGGATTTCGTGAAGAAGCTCACCGAACCGCGAACGAATTTCAGATGATCAGGATCTCATGTCTTTAAGTACACTCCCACTCAGTTATTGCACGAATGTCCACCCCGGACAAACGGTTTCGGAAGTCATTCATGGGCTGACAGAGTACACAATTCCCGCGAGGAAGCAGCTTGGTGAGAGAGTCGCAGCTGGTTTGTGGTTACCAGAGACTGCGATTTCAGAAATCAGAGGAGACCGGGCGAAGCTCGATGAGCTTCAGCAGGTTCTGGCTGAGGGCGATCTTGTCTGTTATACACTGAACACATTTCCCTATGGAAATTTTCATAGTGAACGTGTGAAAGAAAATGTCTACCTGCCTGACTGGTCGACGCAGGAACGATTCGATTTCACCTTTCAGTCTGCTCAAATTTTGGCAGAATTGATGCCTGAAGGAGTCGAAGGAAGCCTTTCTACGGTTCCACTGGGCTTCAAAGGATTCCAGCAAGGTGAAGACTTTCTGCCGGAATGTTTTGACCGGCTCTTGAATCTCGCCGTGAAACTGGACGAATTACATGATGAAACGGGACGAGTGCTGAGGCTGGCAATTGAGCCGGAACCGTTGTGCGTCCTGGAAACTACGGTCGAGACGATCGGGTTTTTCAAGAAGTTGTACGATACAGCCATGACACGCAAACAACTGGACATCGTCCAGCGCCATCTCGGTGTTTGCTACGATGTCTGTCATCAAGCTGTTGAATTCGAAGACGTGAAGCAGTCGATCTCGGATCTCTCGTCGACCGGCATCCGAATCAACAAAGTGCACATCACTTGTGCTTTACGGCTAGAGTCCCCCGGTGAGAACATCGATGCTCGGAATCAACTGGCGCAATTCGTCGAGCCACGCTATCTCCATCAGACGTTTGCTGAAAGCGAAGAGGGGACGATTTCTATTGTGGACTTGTCAAAAGAGTTTTGCAGCGACCCGCCCGAAGAGTTCAGAGAAGCTGACGAGTGGCGAATTCACTATCATGTGCCGGTTCATGAAGAGTCTATCGGAGAGCTGAAAACGACACGAGATGACTTGAAGGCAGCGATTCAAGCAATCGCCAAGTTAGAGTATGCACCTCATTTGGAAGTGGAAACGTACACTTGGAACGTGCTCCCGAATGAGGAGAAACTGAGTCTCGTCGATGGCCTGGTCCGCGAACTCTCAGCGACTCGAGTGTTGCTGGAAGAGGTCACGAATTGAACGATTTCTGAAGCATGTTTCAGTGAGATCTGCAGTCTCCCATTTAGCCCAGTGAGTCACCGGGCTGGAGCATCTTTCGAATTGGTTGGCAGGATCTGCCTCGTGGCGAACAGCATTTTTGCTAGAGAAATGCGTCCTTCACGGGCACACGATAGAGCAAACTGCTTTAGTCTTGCAGAGGCTCAACTTCTCAGAGCTTTGGTCTCGCAGAAGTATAGGCGCCAGCCAAAAAAAACAGCCGAGACATTTGCTCGGCTGTTGCAATTTCGGATCGACGGGTGATTTAGTCGTCGTCGTCGGTCTTCTTCTTTTTCTTTTTCCCGGTGGCAACCTTCAAAATACGGACTTTAGGCAGTCCGTAGGGGCTTTGGTTGTCGATCCAACGGTCGAGTTCCATTAATTTTTCGATACGTTCTGCGCGTTTCAGGACATTTCGAGAACGAGCGAGGCGTCCGCCACCTTTGAGACTTTTGTCGACACTCATCGTAAGTTCCGTCTGTACTTTATCTTAGGAAGAACCGGTCAAACCGTGTTCGTAAGCAATTCAAGTGAGCGGGGGAGTTTACGAGCTTTTGGCTCATACTTCAAGTGTGGAGTCACGCCAGAAAGGTGGTTGTTTCCGGGCAATTCTCAGTTCAGCCAGCGACTTGCACTCTTTGATATCGATTTTCACTACTCTATTGGATTGCAGATCCCGTTTTCTCGGAAGCAGCCCGTTTTCAGAAATCGGCGTACACCCTCAATCCCCTCAGAGTCGTCAGTGACGAATGAATGAAGCGATGAAACTGTCATAAAGTCTTTAGCTCCAGAGAGTTTCGCGCTTTCAACAGAGACCGTTCCATCGTCATCTCCGGGAACCAATGGATTCCAGCCATCTTCGGTGTTGCGAGCACCTGCCACGATACCGAATTCGAAGTCTGGAACCGGAAGTGACGCAATCACACCTTGTTCGTTCTTTTTGAGTTCTTTTCCGGCAGGCCCGAAGATCCACTGGTAGGCGAGATTGTTCTCAACGAGGTTTGCCATCTGAGCACCCTGATTGGGTGTCCCCATCATCACCAGGCGGTGAATTCTGGGGTCGCGATCTTTTCCGTTCTCCTTCAAATATGTCCGAACGAGCAGTCCGCCCATGCTGTGGCAGACGAGGTCGATCTGTTGAATGCCGTGAAGTGAGGCAATCGTTTTCGTCAAAAAATCGGCAGATTCTGCCATTGTCATGCGAGTACTGGGATAATCAAAACCGACGACGGTGTAGCCATCTTTCTCCAATGCGACCTGCATTTTTGAGAACGATTTGGAAGAACGAACGATTCCGTGAATGAGGATGACCGCCTTGCCTGACATCGCTGGAAGTTTCTTTTCGTCAATGATTTTCTGGAGGGCCTGAGTGCATTCCTGTTCGGTTCCCCATTCGCGACGAATATCTTCCGGGTCGAGTAATCGATAATGTTGAGTGAGAACATTTTGCTGAATGCGATAGCCTCGAAAAAAGAGAACGTCCCCCCAAAACTGGCGTCCTCCCATGGTTTTCATGTCAATTTGTAGCTTTGGGATCTTGTTTGGCATGAGCGAAAATGAATCTTCTTCGGCCTCGGATGTTGTGTCTTGAGCGGATGTCCTGGCGAGAAATGTGGATGGCAGGCAGAGAGTCAAAAAGAGGCCGAGCATTAGTGGGGAAGTTCTCAATGGAAGCCTCTCTGCAAAAAAACAAGGCGAAGAAATTGTTCAGATGACACGACATTTTCTCAACAATTCCCAACAACAGACTCGTTTCAATGAACGGAGTCATCGTACAATTTGGCAGCTTTTCATCATCCATGCAACTAAAAATTGGACTTGTCCGGTTCGCTTTTGACGGATAAGACGCAACTCCCTTCCTTCTCTCTCATGTCCCTGAATTCAATACGTTCCTATCCCATAACTCGCTCGATTCGCTGGCTTTTGCTGGCAGGGTCTGTTTGTGTTTTGGGTGGATATTATACAGCTTCAACCGTTGATCCCGATCCGCGAGGGTTTGGAACACATCAACAGTTTGGCTTCCCCCCTTGTAGTTTTCGAGTTTTTATTGGAGTTCCCTGCCCAAGTTGTGGTGGGACCACGAGTGTCGCCTACTTTGTGCGCGGTCAATGGATCGATTCATTGAAATCAAACACAGCTGTGTTTGTACTCGCGTTTCTCGGTCTGGTGTACTTACCGTGGTCGCTGCTCAGCCTGAAAGCAGGACGACTTCTCGGAGTTGTGACTCCTTCCCACTTTGTGGTGACGATCCTGGTCACCCTGAGTGTGATTGCCGTTGTGCAGTGGGGGTGGCGACTTTTGACTTGAAGCAAAATTTAACTATATGACCGGCCATCGTGAAACAGGATGTTTCAATACGATGTGAGGGATCACACTATGTCATCGGTAAGAGTGATTAAACGTCGCACCAGGTCAACGGCGCTCTGCGCTGGTGGCTGCTTTCTCATGCTGACCCTGCTGGCCCTTTCTCAGAGCGGCTGTTTAAATTCGCTTGTCATGGCAGGCAAAGTGATCCTGGGCGATCCCAAGCAGCCCTCAGGGTTTGAAGTCGCCACAGGAAAGTCGTTGGTTGAGGAACAAAAGCAAATCCTCATTCACTGTTCAGCTCCATCTTACATCAGCAGCGAACATGATACGCTCACTTCTGATTTGCAGTTAGAACTGATCAGTCGGATGCGTCGCAATGGGCTCTTGGTCATGTCGCCCGACGCAGCTGCAGATGTCCTCGACAATTATTCGGGGCAATTCGATCCCAAAATCCTCGCAATGCAGCTGGAGGATGTGGGTTACATCTTCCACATTCAGGTCGACAGCTTTTCTTATCGCGAAGACAACAGCCCGAACCTGTTCCGTGGTCGCACGAAAGGTCGGGTCCTCGGTTACGAAGTACGTGGTGAAGCGGGCGGCCGACACTCGGTGCAGGTTTACGACCAGCAGTTCAGCACTCAACACCCGGGGACTCATCCGATTCCTTCGGATCAAATGCCGAAGAGCGTCTTTATTCGACGCTTCATCGACAAGCTTGCTGACGACCTCGGCCATTCGTTCTACAGCGTTCACACTGGCGAACTTTTTGCTCAATAACAACTTTTGAAACAGATTCCTTTGCGGAAGTTTTAGATGATTCGTTCAATCCCATCTCGGTCAACAATATTCACTCCTCGATTCTCAAATCGATTTCGTGTTTTGCTGACAGCACTGCTCGTAAGTGTCTCGCTTTCGGGATGCCAGCAATTCGTGATCATTAGCTACCTGCTGCACGGGCCACCAACGATCGAGCCTGATTTCGACGCCGAAACTGGTGAGTCGATGAGCAATCCCGGGGTTACGGTTGCAGTCGTTTGCTATGCTCCGACGAAGCTCAAGTGGAAGTTCCCACAGCTCGACGAACAAGTTGCGACACACCTTGCTTTTCGGTTGGGGCAAAACCACATTACGATGATCCATCCTGATTATGTGAAAGCGTGGCTGGACGAACATCCTGATTGGGAGAAGGCTTCAGAGATCGGCAAAGCGTTCAAGGCAGACTATGTCATTGAAGTGGAACTCGCTGACTTCACTCTTCATGAAGGATCGAGCACAACGCTGTTCCGGGGCCGCACCGAAGCGTATGTCAACGTGATCAAAGTTGATGAAGAAGGCTACGGAGACCGAATCTTCACCAAGGAAATTGATTTCGCTTACCCAACTCGTGTTCCGCGAACCTCAAGTGATGTTTCTCTGGGTGAGTTTCAAAAAGAGTATTTATCAATGCTCAGCGAAAGAATCGGCTGGCTCTTCTACGAACGATTCCATGGCGACATGATCGGCTGGGCAAGCTAGAACCAGTCCGAAAACCTCTGGAATCGTCGCTTTACTCAACGTCTGAGAGAGCGATTTCAAGTTTCAGGACCAGTTCTAGAAATCCCTTTCACAATCGATGCAAAGACTTCACAAGCAAGTCCTTTCACTCAAGTCGACTTCTGTACGCGATCTTGAATCTGTGCATCCCGTACTTGTTCTCAAACATTGAGAACTCGGCGTAGGGAATGTGCTCACCATTTTTGTGTGGTGAGAAAATCTTCTGCTGTCCCTTTCCCCATGTTTCCTGACTGGCAGAACCGTTAAAGTCTCACTCGTAATCCGGTTCGAATTGTGATTCAAGCTCTTGCCGACCAGCCTTGTTGAGCCGAAGAATCTGGATACAAAGGAATTTTGGAGGAGTTAAGTCAGGGGTTGATCAACAATTGTTGATCAGCAGACTTACAGTCGACAGGGATTTTGAGACGGACGAGCTTTCTCAAGATGCCGCACAAGGAGGGGACGACGATGATGAAGGATCTCTACCAGCCAGTCTTCTGGTGTGGTTTTGCGCTGTCGCTTTCTGCGTTGTATTACAGTAGTGAGCAGGCTGCTAAGGAAGCGAATTCTCCCACACGCAAGCCGGTCCTCATGCGGATTTCTTTTGATGAATTCAAAAATCGGAACGTTCAGTTGGGAACTTCGCAGGCACAGCCGGCAGAAAACAAAGAAGAGTCCGCTGAACAACCTGCTTCGACAGTTGATTCCGTCGGAGTGAACATCGACCTCGGTCAGTCCGAAGATCCATTTCTTTCAAGCACGCCTTCTGTCGAGCCGCATGACATCCCAACCGGACCATCAACGCCAGCGACAAAGCCAACTTCAGCACCCACTTCGAACTCGTCATTCTTGTCCGCTGCCAGGAAAGCTTTAGAAGCACCCTGATCTACAGCACTTGTGGACTTGTGGAAGAGGTGAGCCGTCGTGAAATAGATGTACGCGACCTGTCTCGTGAATCTGAGTGATTTATCACATGGACAACTCTCTTCACAGAGACCGGAATCGTGAAAGTCAGATAAAGACTCATCTATAAAAAGCCTCATTAATGCTTGCCATGTCTGTGAAGCTCGCATGAATGCCTTTGTAGATCTTTCAGATAAGCCAGCGCGCGAAGATCGAAGGCCAGGGTGGGGCGTTGCTGGAAGAGTTGTCGCTTCGCACCGGTCGTACCGTCAACGAAAGACTCTGTCACGATCATCCGAGAGTCAGTCGATATGGATGAATATGTCGTGATGGTCACAATGTTGGGATCATCATTCTCCTCGAAGATTCACAATGTGTCGTTTAGCTTGAAGCAATGAGGCAGGGACGCCTGATGTCAGAAAATCCTCACTCTCATTCAAAACATGAAATCATCTCTATCCGAGAGATGATTGGCCTGTTCGAGCCCGAGGTTTGGAAGAAAATCATCGTCTGGGGATTCGTCTCAATCCTGACGACTGGACTTCCAGCCTCATTTGAGTCTGCTCTCAGCCAATTCGTCAGCGACTCTATCGCCCTCGGCTTTGATGAATTGTTCGCTCAAACGGCTCCGCTGATCTGGTCAGTGATCTTGGTCTCTTTTGCCTGCCACCGAGGTTGGCTCGATGAGGCAGGACTCATTCCCTCTGCGGCGTTGATCCTGTTTGGGGGCTGGTTGGGGCATGCCTTTCAACATGGAGCCGTTGTCGCTGCGGTCGAGTGGCTTCCAAGTGACCGTTTTGGATTACTCGGCTCGGTGGTCTTCGCAGCTTTGAATTTGATGATTGCGTACCTGATTTCTTATGGAATTGGTGCATTCCTCGCCTCGATTCTGGTCGGTTCGGTCATCGGAGTCGGCTGGAGCAAGGGGGCTTATAAGCTGCAACGAAAGTTCAGTGAAGATGTCTCGGAGAAAATTCTGACCGTACCCGATCAGCAGGACCAGCAACGCAGGGCAGCCTGATGGGGTGAGAGAAATCGTGATCGAGATTGAGGCTCAAATGAAGTTGGTGGATTGATCTGTTGGATACCATCTATCTGAACCATGCGGGGACAAGCTGGCCGAAGCCGTCAGTCGTGACAGAAGCGGTAGCGGCAGCGATGCAGACTTCGCCGCGTCATTGGCCTTCTCTTTTTGATCGGGCACATCATTCCGTTTGTCGTTATTTTGGTGTCTCAAATCCCGGTCAGTTGTTGCTGACCCCCGGTTGTACTTCTGCGATCTCGGTGGCAATTTCCGATTTCAATTGGGAGCCAAACGACAGAATTCTGACAAGCAGTTGGGAACACCATGCGCTCTCTCGCCCATTGCGGAAACTGCAGGGCGACGGAATTGAACTCGCTGTTGTCCCTCCAGATTCAGCGAGTCCGTTTGACCTCGATTTTTTTGAATCGTCGCTCGCTGAGGGGAGTGTGAAACTGGTCGCGATCACGGCAGCTTGTAACGTGACCGGTCAACTCCTGCCCATGAGGCGGATCATAGAACTGGCTCACAATTACAATGCGTTCGTCCTTGTTGATGCTGCACAGGTGGTCGGTTGGCTGCAATTGAACTTCTCGGAGCTTGGGGCAGACCTGGTCGCCTTCGGTGGTCACAAGGGATTGCAATCACCTTGGGGAATCGGTGGGCTCTACATCGCTGATCATGTTCCCATGAAATGTGTGACAGCCAGTTGCGGGTTGTCATCAAGCAACGAAGAATCTCTTCTCAGCCCGCGACCCGGCTACTGTGACGTCGGCTCGGTCGATCAGTTCTCATTGGCAGGTTTGGAAGTCGCAATTGAGTGGTTGGAAGAAGAGGCACGAGCAGATCGTCTCGCAATTGGAAGAGGATACGTGCAGCGTTTTCGTGATCTCCTCTCAGCTTTCGCAAACGTGACATTGTTCGGTGCTGACGATCTTTCTCAGCAACTTCCCACAGTGGCGTTTTCCGTTGCAGGGATTTCAAGTGCCACGATTTCAGATCATCTGAAAGTTCGCGGAATTGTCGTTGCCTCAGGGTTTCAATGTGCTCCGCAGGCGCATGAAACGTTGGGGACGGCAGAGTCCGGAGTTGTTCGCCTGAGTTTTGGAATCGGGCAGAGCGAAAAAAGCATCGCGAAGGCTCTCGAACAGACATCAGAAGTCATTCGATCGCTCACCGAATCCTGAAGAGCTTTCGGCGATGAGCTCCTCATCAGTCTCGCATTGTTCAGAGAATTCCCTTGATGGGAAATTATCTTACCGAGGCAACTTGCCTGAAAGTCGAAAGAGGAGGGGAGTGGTCAGCGCAAGAATGCCACTGTCAGACTGATCCAACAGTGGCGTTCGGAAATTCAATCTTGCGGCAAATTCTTATTTGAATCGGCTGCTTCCCAGGTCCAGGCCAGAGACCCCTTTAATTCGTCCGCTTCCCAAATCTAATCCAGCGAGTCCTTTGACATCTGTCTGCACGTTGCTTGAGGAGTAAGATTTTGAGGTTTGGTTCTTGGCTGGGACCTCATCCATCGGTGCGAAGTCTTCGACAATCACGCCAATGCTTACCAGAAAATAGTATTCTTCTTCGGACATGCCAGATCCAAAATCACCAGCCGTGGCGATGGAACTGAAAGCGGTGAAGAGACAAACAAACATGATTTTTGTGGTGAAACTGGTCATTGCTTTGTCCTTGATTTGAGGGAAACAGTGTTGTGCACTCTTCTCAGCGGAAACCTGCCGCAGTTGTGACAAACATTCTGCAAAGAAATTTGCAATGACCCTTTTTTGATCTGCTTCGTCTCAAATCAGTATCGACAGTGGGTGAGTAGCGACTGTCCTGACGGGCACAGGCGTGGCTCCCAATTCCCCACTCATCCAATCGGGCAGCAGCCAAAAAGTAAGAGGCACGATCTCAAGTTGGAACCGTGCCTCTCGTGTTGTATTTAACTCAATTTCATTGGGAGAAATTATGAGTTGATTATTTGCGATTCCGGCGAAGCTTTCTTCGATATGCTCCTATCGATAAGCAGGAGATGAGTCCCATTGCTAGCACTGTGCTGGACGGCTCTGGCACAGCGTTAAGAGAGATATCATCCAAAGCAAAGTTATTCCCGAAAGTCCCTGATGTTAAATTCACAATTCTAAAAATGAAATTCCCAGAGGCAGATGCGGTGTATCCGCTTGTGAATTCGACCCATGCCGTTGTGCTAGAGACTTGAATACTCCCCAAATCGACAAAGCCGCTGCCTTCATTGACTTCGAGTTGTAGCACTGACTCGTTCCCAAGGCCGTTTAGCTTTCTTACCCAATGTCCAAATTCGTACTGTTGCCCATTTACGATCCCATTGACAGTTTGTTGCCAGACCATCAGTTGTTCGCTGTCCGCAACGAACATTAAGCCTGATCCACTTGTGTGATCGCCAAATGAATCAGCGGCACTCCATGATGTGTTTGGATCATTGATCACTTCATAACGTCCTCCACCGGGGATAGAGGCGTTGGAATGTGCACTTGAGAAACCAGTGTTTCCAGCCTCGAAGTCACCATTGATGATCAGTGAACCGTGAGTGACTCCCGAGGTACTTAGGAATAGAGCAGTTAAAACGGCAGTGGATATGCTGCGAACACGAAATTGGTCAATCATAGAATTCAATCAGGCCTTTAGTCTTGTAATGTGTTGTCATGAGCGGAGATTGATGCGTCAGCCTAGCAATCAAAACCGAAGCAGTGCAATGGAGTAGGCCAGATCTGGGGGGCGAGTGGAATGCGTCAAAGCAGGTGAATGGTGGGTTGCGCAACAAGCTGCGAGTGGCAATTGACCAGGCTTGCCCGGAGGAATCAAACCACCGTAGATCTTCGATCCCCCAAAAAAACTTCTGATGTCGTCCATCAAAGGCGACTCGCGCGGTTCACATCCCCCAGCATTTCGGTGGTTCAGTATTTTTGGGCGGAAGCAAACTCAATTCGGTCTGAACAGCGAATCCTGCTTGGCTCACAGCCTGAGCACCAATCATCAAATGCATCCAAGTTCAAATAATTGTTGATTCAACCTTGAATTCTGATTCGCAGATGAAAATACTACCTGATGTATTCTTGAATTCTGTTTCGCAGAAGTGAATACTGCCTGATGTGTTACCTGATGCATTAATTAGGGCGAATTGAACCTCCTCTTCCCCACGATATCCTGCCTTTCTACTTCAAATTCGTGTGTCCAAAACTGGATCGAGCTGCCTCAAGTGTTTGCATACCAATGCCAATCTTGAATGCTTGAAACAGTGATGCACCCACGTTTTGAAGTGTTTTCTATTTCGTTGTTATAAAGCGGAGTTACATGATGAGTAAAGTTTCTATTTCTTCACCTCGGTTGAAGCCGGCAAGAGGGTTCACCCTCATTGAGCTGCTTGTTGTGATCGCAATTATTGCGATCCTGGTTGCTCTACTTTTGCCAGCTGTACAACAGGCCCGTGAGGCCGCGCGTCGCTCGCAGTGCCGAAACAATATGAAGCAGCTTGGGCTTGCGTTGCATAACTATCATGATACGCACAGCGTTCTCCCTTTCTCAACGAGTGCAAAAGGATCTTGCGAAACCGGAAGTGGTACACCTCCTGCGGGAACTGTCAAAAACCACCGTGGATGGGTTCAGGTCTTGCCCTTTATTGAGCAGGCACCACTCTACAATCAATTTGACCCGACTCAAGCTTCGGGTGGGTATGATCGGGCTGGGATCGGAGTTACGGGAACCCCTCTTGCTAGCGGAAACGATGTTGTTGTTTCAGCAATCATTGACGCGTTTTATTGCCCCAGCGATGATGGAAACCGCAAGATTACAACAACAAGCTCTGCCTATCAGATCGGTGGTGGATCAACCTTGCAAGGTGCAAAGACATCGTACGATTTCCAGGCACACCTCGAAACAAGCGGTTGCACAAACTGGGGAAGCCGAGCGCGAAATACTCGCTTTATGTTCGGTACTGAATCGAGCTGTAAATTACGTGATGCTCGAGACGGATTAACAAACACAGCCATGCTGGTTGAGACCACACTGGATGTCAAAGATGGGTACACAGCTCCTTGGGGGTACTCGAATTGGACTGGTGCAGGTGTTGATATCACATGGCGAAAAGGTGGCAGCTATGGAGATGCTGGTATTAACTTTTGGCCGTGTTGCTCTTGGCGGACTCCTCCATACGCTGATACGACAGCTGGGCGAGTCGCTCACTGGGGACGTGCAGGAAGCCAGCATACCGGAGGCGTGATGGTCTGCCTTGGAGATGGCTCCGTTCGATTTGTGAGTGAGAACACAGATTACACGACCCGTGTCCGTCTCGGTCGAATGGCTGATGGTGAACCTCTTGGAGAATTCTAAGATCCTCCGTTCGCTCAAACGACTCGGAGGCTGCCAGTGTCGCTGCTTTCGAATTCTTTACCAATGACAACTTTCAGGTTGTCGAACAAATTCGACAACCTGGCAAACAATTAAGAAAGACTTTCATGTTAAAGAAAATGAATCTGCTGTTAGCGTTAACTGTTGCCTGTTGGTTTTCTGGATGTGGTGGCGAAGAGCCAGTCACTCCAGCTCCCGCCCCAGCTGGGAACGATGCACCTGCTGAAGGACCTGAAACGGAGCTTGAAGAGGGTGGAGCAAACGCAGCACTCCCAGCTGACCAGCAAGTCGAGGACTAAGCCTTCGTTCTGGTGTCGAGTGTGCTTTTGCTGATCTGGCCTGTTGGCCCGCAGGGATAGTACACAGGACGTTTCCAATAATGACAGTAGGAGCCAGAGAGCGTTCCTGCTGTCATTTTTTTTATGGCGACGTCAATCACCACAGGGAATGGCCAGTCGTGTACAAATTGCGTCGTCGATCATTTCATGAAGAACCTGTAGGCGTGGGGCACGATCCAAATGTAGTGAAGTGGAACGGTGGTCGTGGCAACTGCTCGATGGACGTTCACTAATTCATCAACCTCACCCCCGCGCTCGCCACGCCCATCACTTCACTCCGTTCCGTTCTGGGTCGTGCCAC
>NZ_JBLWTN010000036.1:0-58386 GCF_048270125.1 Thalassoglobus sp.
CAAAGAGTTCCAACTGCCGCGAACACTGTGTATCATCCATCATTCGCCTCCCGTGCTGTAGAAGTTATTTTGTAACAACAACTTATACCCACGCGGAGGCGTCTCAGTGTCAACCCGGTGCGCAATTCAGGCTAGAGTGATGGGGCTCAATCCTGCCATTTCCTCCAAAGCTAAAGAAGATCCTGCGTCACGAAGTGTCGAACTCGATGCAGAGAAATTTCGTCAAAGTGATATCGTCGAACAACCGATCTGTTGGTTGGATGAATACCGTAGCATTCTTTCTCGTTTCGAGAAGGCAGCCAAGAACTTCGGTGGCTTGCTCAAGTGACATTCATTCATTGAACGTTTCCTAAAGCTTACATACCTCAACTTTGTTTTCATGCAGACCCAAGCACCAGTCTCAAACATCATGCTCGCCACGTCATTGTTGGCCCGCTACTTATTTAAGTTGCCATAGCAGCAACTGTCGGGCAAACAAAAGCGATGCACCAATAATTAAAATGTATGCACAAATCATTCTCCATCCGAGAAGTGAACGCGCTTGATAATTTGAAGAGGCCAATACATTTCGAGCAAGGAAGAGAAACAACAAGATTGAGGTCGCCTTCGTTGCTATCGCAACGGCTAATCCTCTATAGGACGATTCCGCTAATGCAAGTGCTTGGGTCCCAATTTCTATCCCAAGCAGATCTAACCAGATGGCTGTTAACAAGAACTGTGTTTGAGTCTCTTTCTGGCTACGAACCTTTTGTTTCTGACCTTCGCTGTTTCGGCGATATCGGCTCATATTCAATTTAACGGAAAATGAATTTGATCTGGACCACGATTCGGGTGCGTTTCAAAATAGCTCTGTGATTGGGAGGCCGTTTTCCTGGACAGCGAAGCGTGGGCGGTTTTGGTCGTCTTCGTAGGTGGTGTCGAGCGGGACTCCCATGTGGCGGTAGATGGTGGCTGCCAGGTCGCCCGGCTTAACAGGGCGATCTTTAATTTCTCCGCCATCTTTGGATGTCGCTCCGATCACTTGACCGTGTCGCAGGCCGCCTCCGGCGAGTGCCATCGACATCACGTTCGGCCAGTGGTTTCGACCGTCTGTGCTGCCTTGTGTCCCCATGACTGGGGTCCGGCCGAATTCTCCCATGGAAATCACAAGTGTCTCGTCGAGGAGACCGCGATCTTTAAGATCGCTGACGAGTGTCGTCACGATGTGATCGTAAAGTGGAAGAATCGGACCAAGTCCGCGAGAGATTCCTCCGTATGGCGGAATGTTGTCTCCGTGATTGTCCCAGGTTCCGGAAGCGGTGTGATAGCTGAGATCGATGGTCACGAAGCTGACACCAGATTCAACGAGGCGACGTGCCAGCAGTGCTTGTTGAGCCCACAAATGGTCACCGTATTTTTCACGGGATGCGGGATCTTCTTTTGATAGGTCAAAGGCTTCGCGTGCCGCACCACCCAAGAGCATTTCATAGGCTTGCCGCCCGTAGCTATCGAGGGCACTCATTGCGTTGGATTGATCGAGTCCTCGCTGTAAGTCGTCCAGATCTTTGAGGAGTCCTCTCCGATTTTGAAGCCGATCGTGGTTCAGTCCAGATGGGAGGCCGAAGAGTTGTGCACCAGAGGTTCCTCCGAGCGGTTTTCCGACAAGATCAAGCTTCGGCAAAATGGCAGCCTTGTTCCCATCGAAAGGATCGTATTCTCGACCGAGCCAGCCGCCCCATGCAACATGACTTTCATGCTTTTGAAAGACGACATAAGGAGGCATTCCAGGAACATTTGCGCCTCGGTGTTTAGCGACAATTGAACCGATCGCGGGGTAACGATCTCCTTTGGGATTCGATCGTGGAGCGGCGTCGCGGTGACCGGTTTGCATCACCTGATTTGGTTGGTGGCTGCTCTTGCGGCAATCGACCGAACGGATGATTGAAAAGTCTTCCATCATGGCAGCTTGCTTCGGCAAGTGCTCACAAATTTGAATACCGGGGACAGATGTTTCGATGGGAGAGAAAGGGCCACGGTTGATCGCGGGACGTGTCGGTTTCATGTCCCACATGTCGATATGGCTGGGACCACCTGTCATCCAGAGGAGAATGACACTTTTTCGTGAGAGCGGTTTTCCATCTTTTGATGCAAGCTCTCTCGCCTGCAGCAAGCTTGGTAATGACAGCCCGGCGACACCGGCCAGCCCCGCTTTCAGCATGTTCCTTCGACTGCGGACAACGACACCCTCGTTGGAGAGCGGATTCCAACTGGAAAATGCATGCGATGCGTGAGAATTGACAGCCATAGTCGCCCTCGAAGGTCAAAATTCGTAGTCCACATTATAAGTTCCGCTGACGGGACAAACAACGTGTCTTCCTGAAATCGGCAAATTGGAATCGGTTCAGCCTGTTGAAATCATTGATTTTCACGCAAAAATCGCCACTGAATCTCTCCAGTGACGATTGTTCACGTCGAAAACATAATGATTGAACGCTTACTTCTCACCGGCTCGGAATGGTGAGGCTGGCAAGCCGTTCTTGTTGGACAAGTTGGGTTCGTCTGTCTGGTGCCAGGAGTAGCGGACAGATTTTGGTGCTTCAACGGCATCGGCATGGACGACAACGGTGTTGCCTTCAATGCTTGCGTTTGCGTCCACATAGTTGCCATCGGCTCCGGCGATTTGGAAGTGTGATGGGGCTTTCCCATCGCGGGTTGTCAGGCCATCTCCCACATGATCGAAGCTGACGATGATCTTGTTCCCGTCGACCTTCATCGATTTGTAAAGCGGTCCGGAGTAGACAATCCCTTTCTTGCCGTAATCCTTCGCCAATGCCCACAACGCGAGTCGCTTGCCGACATCCTGTTTGTTGCGAGGATGGATGTCTGCTGTGTTTGAAATATCAACCGTGACAGCCATCCCGGTGTGCGGAATCGAAAGCGTTGCTGTCTGTGCTTCCTGAATTTCGGCCAGCGCAGTTTCACTTCCACCGTACTTGTAAGGGGCCAGTTGCACGAAGTAAAACGGCATTTCCGGTTTGTTCCAGAGGGAGCGCCAACCTTCAATGAGTGCTTTCTTCTTTTCAAAGTAAAGCATTCCTTCGCCACGATTAGATTCGCCTTGATACCAGAGCGCCCCACGAATTCCGTAAGGGACCAACGGAGCAATCATCCCGTTGTAAAGTGCCAGCGGTGATTGATGATTGATTGCACCGTTCGCCTTTCTTTGTGGGAAAGAGTCGAGGTTGTCTGCAATGTTTTTCAATGCCGGAACATTTTTGAATCCGACAGGGGGAGTCCAGGGTTCGATACGTGTGCCACCCCAGTTGGAACCGATCAGACCGATTGGAACATCGAGTTCCTTGTGAAGCATACGAGCGAAGAAATAGCCAACGGCAGTAAAGTTTGGAACAGTTTTAGGAGTCGTTGCCTCCCAGCCTGATGATGTGACATTCTTTTGAGGAGTCGCCATCGGGGTGTGAGGAATTTTGATGTGCCGAATGTTAGGGTAGTTTGCGGCAGCGATCTCTTCTTGCGGGTTGTCTGAATTACGGACGATCCATTCCATGTTCGATTGGCCAGAGCAGAGCCAAACTTCTCCGACTGCAACGTTCTTTAATGCAACTTCATTCGTTCCTTTGATTTTCAATTCGAGGCCGTCGCCAGCCTTCATCGATTTTAAGTTGACGAGCCATTTCCCGTCGCTGTCCGCTTTCGCACTGGCAGTCTGGTCGCCAATCGAAACGGTGACTTGAGTGCCGGGATCATCCCAGCCCCAGATCGGGACTGCTTGCTCTCGTTGCAAAATCATGTTGTCCCCAATGATCGAGGGGAGTTTGAGTTCTGCAACAGCTGCCGTCGACAGCAATACCAGTGTCGACATGCACATGATCGTCAAGTGAACGTTTTTCTTCATCGGGGTCTTCTCTTGGTTCCAAAGTGGCTTTGCCAGCTTTCATCAAAGCATCAGCGTTCATTGATCACGATAGCCACCGCATGAAAAACCTTCAAGCTGCGGTCTCAGAGAGATCTTGACGAGACAAAACCGGTCCCCTTAAAAGCAGGGACATGAACTCATAGCAGGTAAATCCAATGCATCGAGTCTCTCAGCAGGAGTCCCAGCATCTCCAAATCCTTCTCTGCTTGTTTTTACTGAGCGTTTCTTACGTTCAGGAGATTGCAGCGGATGAAATCCGCGCCTCGCAACCGGTAGAAACTACCGATGGGGCACGAATCTTGGATGAATTCGAACTTCCAAAATTCGACCTGGAATTCGAGCCTGACATTGGTGGATTGAAGCCGGTCGAGTATGTGCAACCGCTGTGGGCTCCTTCGTCTCAGTCGGTTGATGAACCAGCAGGTTCAGAGAATTTCGATGCACTCGCTCCGTTGGACTTAGAGACAAAAACGAACCCCGAACAGGCTCGTGGGAATAAAGTCAAAGTTGTGGAAGAGAATGTGGACCTCCGGGTTCCCACTACTTCTTCGCCTGAGGAGGCAGATGTTGTCTCTCCGAGTTGGGTGAATCCGTTCATCGACGACCACATTTACCTGTGGCATGAAAACCGCGAAGAGCTTGAAATACTGTTTCAAGACAAAGATGGTTTCGGAATGACGACACTCGCCTTCGACGGAAAGGTTCATGATGACGAGGGGCCGATGTGGGCGAATTTTAAATTTGCCTGGCACTTTCTGAAAGGACCTCTTCAGCCAGATGTTCGTGCTCAAACTTACGACCTGACATTTGAACTCAATCATGCCGAGCAACTCAACGATACCTGGGGTGTTCACTTTCAGATTTCACCCACTTGGGCGACAGACTGGGATAACAAAACGGGTGACGCCTTTCGTTTGATTGGTGGTGGTTTGATCTCAATGAAGTACGACGATGGAGTCTCACTCTTGTTGGGGGCGACCTACCTGGATCGCCCGGACCTCCCGATCGTTCCGACAGCTGGCGTGAGAATTTGGGGTGAAGAATTCGAGCTCGATCTCGTTGTTCCCCGACCTCGCATTGCATGGAGAACAGATACTGGCGAGAACGAAAAAGAGACGTGGGTCTATTTCGCAGGGGAACTCGGCGGAGACTCTTGGGCCATTGAAAGAGAATTCAATCGTAAAGATATTCTGGGCTACCGTGATTATCGCCTGCTCGTTGGCTGTGAAACCAAGGAGCAGGACGGATCACGACAAGTTCTCGAGTTCGGCTGGGTCTTCCACCGCCGGCTCGACTTCGACCGCTACGGCGGCAGCCAGCATCTGGGCGACACAGCCGTGATTCGAATGGGGCAGACGTATTGATTGCAGACATGCGAATTGATTGCAGGCATGCGAAGTGAATCGCAATCTCATGACTTCATAAACAACTCGCTACGGGCAAGACGTCAGGACCAAGATGCGGGCTGTGTCTACTTCGCTGAGTGTCGGAGAGCTTTGCCTGCCAATGCGCCAGTCACTTTTCCATGCGTCATCGCGGGAACTCCATTGACGTAAACGAAGACCATCCCGTCGGCGTATCGATGTGGGTCGGTGAAGGTCGCTGTGTCGATGAACTCTTTTTCGTTCCAGACCACAACATCGGCTGCGAAGCCTTCTCGCAGGTATCCCCGATCTGTCATTCCCATGATATCCGCCGGGAGTCCGGTCGAGCTTCGCACGGCGTGTTCAATCGGAATGTTCTGTTCACGGATCGCATAAAATCCAATCTTCCGAGGGAATGTTCCGTAGCTGCGCGGGTGAGGGACTTCGTCACTGGGGATTCGAGCGGAGCCATCCGAAGCGGTCGCCACCCAAGGGAGCGTCATGACATATCGGACGTCATCTTCGTTGATGCTGTGATTGACGATGCTTGCTCCACCGTTCTCTTCGATGTGAATGATCAGATCGTACGGAGTCATTTTTTCCTGCTCAGCGATTTCGTCCAACCGCATTCCCGCCCAGTCAGGACGCGGACGGTGTCGCGAAATTTGAATGCGATGGCCGTTGTCCGTCAACTCGATTTTACGTTCGATCGATTCACGAATCCGCCGACTCTCTTTCGTGTCGCTGGCGAGACGCTCCAATGTCTTTTTCCGCCCGCCGGCGCGGGCCCAGGACGGAATCGTTGTGGCGCTCAGGGACGTACTTGACGCAGTGTAGGGGTATTGATCGGCAGTGATCGGCTGACCTTTTGCCTGCGCCTCCTGAATGATTTCTACAGCAGTTCGCACGAGCCCCCATGAGGATTTCCCGGACGATTTGAAGTGAGAAATGTGCAGGGGTAAATCGCCTTGCTGTCCAATTTGAATCGCTTCTTTCACAGCTGCCAGAAGTTGCGTTCCTTCACCCCGAATGTGACTGGCGTAAATACCATTGTGTTCTCCGACGACTTTAGCGAGTTCAATCAGCTCTTCGGTGTCGGCGAAAGAACTGGGGACGTAGATGAGACCGGTCGACATCCCCCAGGCTCCGTCTTGCATTCCCTTTGCCATCAACTCTCGCATCTGCTTGATTTCTTCAGGTGTCGCTTTGCGCTTTTCGTCACCGATCACTTCGTCACGAATCGCACCTTGCGGAATCAAATGTGCCACGTTGACTCCGATCCCAAGGTCATCAAGCGTCGAATAATACTTGTCGACATCAATCGGCCCGCTGCCACAGTTTCCGGTCAGCATGGTCGTGCAACCTTGCGTCAGATAGTTCATTGCTGATCGTGTGTCGTTTCGAGTAACGCCTCGGTCGCTGTGATTATGCAGGTCGATAAATCCGGGACTCACAGAGAGCCCTTTGCAATCCACGCGGACTTTCACTTTCCCGATCGGGAATTTTCCAACCGCAACGATCTCTTGACCACGAATGGCAACGTCCCCGATTTCCGGCTTCGCACCATCTCCCAAATACAGCAAGCCTGCTTCAAGCAGAACATCGGCGTCAACAGCTTTTTGGTCGGAGTCCTGGGCGCTGGCAACTGTCGACAAAACAGAGATCGTCAAACAGAACAGGAAAGTGCCCATGGTCAAGATTGACCTGTTCTTCAACAACCTGTCCAGCAAGGCAGAACTCGTGATTGTCGACCGATCGCAGTTGATCATCCGCGTTAATCGTTGAAGCATTTTGAACCCATGTGTCACGACGTCAAATTTCACGTCTGGATGAAGAGACCAAGATGAATTAACCAAATTGTGAAGGTCTCATCCTATCTTTCAGCGATCGAGAAATCCATTAAGCTCACGTCCTGAACATCATTGAATGACGACGCTCGTTTTGGAGACCGCATTGGTTTGTTGAGTTGAAAGTCGCGCCGGCACAACCTCAGCGATTTTGTTGAGATACAATCTTCGAATGGCATCGTAGCCACGGTCGTTAGGATCTTCGAGATTATCGAAATACCAATAATACGGATCTTCTTTTCGATAGGTTGCTTTCCAGAATTTTTTGCAGTGAATTCCATGACCCTGAAACGTGGAGTGAAGATCAACGAGGTGCACGTTCGGCCGTTGTTCGCACGTCGTTTTGATGATCTGGTTGTACCGCTGCAACACCTCCAGGCCATCATCCCAGGCAGGTAACCCCGCATTCAGCGTATCTCCGACTCCATCTGTCGGGTCGTAAATGTTGCCCAGGAAAACATCACAACCACCGGGGAATTTTTGTTCGACGAGATCGAGAATCGCCGTTAAACGAATCTCGAAGTTTTTAAACCAGGGCTCCGCTTCTTCCATTGTCGCTCCGTACATTGCACCTTCGCGTGGAGGGGTTCGCCCATAGTTGTGGATCACATCATTCCCACCCGTGGTGAGTACGACAATTCCGAAGGTCTCCGCAGGTTGCTCCTCAATTTTCGGAAGCGAAAACTCAAGAAGCTCAATTGACGTCGTCCCCGAAAGTGAACGGTTTTCGCTTGTGAGATTCGGCAGGACTGCGGAGAGCGTGAGCCCTTCCATCTCTGAGAACTCATCGCTGGGATTCTTGAGAAGTCTGTAGAAGTATGATTTTCCGGGACTGGCTCCAAACCCACTGGTGATGCTGTCTCCCAAGCCCAGCAGGAAGACTTCGCGATCACTCCACTGTTTTTGAAATGGACCACGATCAACCACCGGAACCGTTGGCCCGCTTCCCATCTCGTGATTGTGCCAGAAATGAATATAGAACAGGACGCCCAGAATAGAACAGACTCCAGCCAAGAGCAGGATCTTGAGCCGCTTCTTGAAGTTCAAACGCGAACGTTTCCTGTTCCCTCTTATACTGTTTTCACCAGACGTACCTTCATTCGGGATCGCTTCAACCGCTTCCATCGTGGTCCTCCTGAAGCTCGATTCATGTCGGTGAGTCTGCAGCTCTTCTGTCTGGAATTCTTTATTACGTTCAGTCCGCCACGTTCGTTGGATGATTCCGGTCTTTGATGATCCTTCGGGGCGTTTTGAAAAATGTACGCGAACTGTCTCGTGGAGATGAGTGCTTCATCACATGAAATCACACTTCACGGACACAAGAAATACGAAGTGTTCCGGCATTCTCAGTCAAGCTCTTTCGGTCTCCAGACTGTTTGCAGCGAGAGCTTCGTCAAGATGTCGTCAGCCTGCTCCGCGTCCTCCTGAATTTCAAACCAGGCGACGGCGGCTGTTGGCATCCGTTCATAGTTCGCAGCGACTCGGCTCACGAGTTCTTCCAATCCAGGGTTATGCCCGATGGCCAAGACGATATCGTTGTTGAAGTATGACTTCAGGACGTGTTTCCAGGTTCCAACGCTCGCCAGATACAGGTCTTCAACCACCTCGACTTTTTCATCAAGAGTGAGTGCAACACTTTGAGCTGTCTGCTGCGCCCGAAGGGCAGACGAAGAGAGAATCAGACTCGGAATGAGTCCTCGTTCTTTTAACCAGTTTCCCATTCGTGGAGCGTCTCGAATTCCACGTTTGTTCAGCGGACGATCATGATCGTCCATCCCCGGTTCCGACCAACTCGATTTCGCATGTCTCATCAGTAAAAGAGTTTTCACGCTGAGATCCTCAATCAATTTCTATGTGATGACTCTGATTTTTTGTGGTGATCCTGAAACCAGACTCTCATCTCGATTCTGATTTTTGTATGATGTTCAACATGAGATTTGATCGACATTCCAAGCTGGAGTCTATTGTGCAACTCAGACTGTTCCTGCTTTTCATGATTTCGGCGTTTTTGCATTCGTCATCTCTGCTTGCTGAAAGCTACACGTACGTCGATGAAGACGGAAAGCAAGTGACACTCGAAGCGCGATCGATTGGGGCAGGGCAGGGCTTTCAAGCTTTGGAGCGACGTGACGGGCAACTTCAGATTGTCCCCAGTTCCGCCATCGTGGACCGTTCTCCGGGAGAGGGGCCAGAACGGTTTGATCGTGAAGAAATGTCGGAAATGCTGGCGAAGCGGTTCGGCGAAGACCTCACCCGCTTTCAACTTCAAGGCAATTTCGTCATTGGTCTCGTGTTAACTGCACCGATCGAGAAATCAGCGGAGTCCAAAGCGGCAGCGTTCATTCAGAAAGCGAGCCGATTTATGAATCGGGTGGACGAAGTTTTTCTCCGCTACGCGAAGTCTCGAAAATTCCCTCTTTACGAACCGCAGTTTCCTTTGGTTCTCTTGATCTTCGAAAGTGACGACGATTTCAATGAATACGCTGCCGAAGCAACAGGAGGCACAGGTCTTTCAGCTGCGAACATCGCGGGCTTTTATTCCCCGATTACCAACTGGCTGGCAGTGCGGATGAGTTCGTGCGATTCCTTCGAGGTTCCGCTGCACGAGGCGATTCATCAACAGATGTACAATCGTGTGTTGCAGCGCCTTGCTCCCATTCCTAAATGGTTTGATGAGGGGATCGCTACCGGGTTTGAAGGGGAGGGAGAACGGATCAGCATTTCGCCAGCCAAGGTCAACCCTCGCTATGCCGCGCAAGCTCAGAAGATGTCGGGCCGCGTGAACTGGAGATCTGTCATCGAAAACGACGGGGCCTTCACTGCGGATGTCCTCGCAGGCGAAGCCTATACGCTCGCCTGGTGTATGCACTGGTTGCTGGCCAACAAATATCAGGAGGAGTACGAGGCCTACGTTCAGGAACTTGCAGCACGCGAGCCTTTAGGGCGACTCGATGCAGAAGAACGTGCCAACCGGTTCAAGGCGGCACTCGACGTCTCTATTGCTGATCTCCAAAAAGAATTTCCGGACGCTTTGAATTTTGCAATGAAGAGGCAGCGTATCCGCCCCCAGCCGATTCGAACCGATGGGGGAAGCACCTCCGCTCAAGCACTTGGGCTGGCAGAGCTGAAAGTTGTCGGCTCGCGAATTGGGAGGCTCACGGCATCCGGAACGTTTAAGAATATGTCTCCATTAAGATCAATGACTTTTTATCTCACTGTTGAGTCCGGGGACGGAACGTATGCTGAATGGGTCATTGTTGATCTGAAACCTGGACGCCGCCAGGAAATCGACAGCCAGCAACTCACGAAACGATTCCGTCCGGCGGTTCAGATGCCTCGCGGAACGTACCGAGTCTTCATTCGCTCGACGCCTGCTGACACTCGTGACTCATCCAACTGGGCGAATGGGACTGTTCCCGGCCCTTATCTGGCCCGGTAAACCGCAAACTTTCACTGAATTCGCTGACCGACACCGGGAACTCTTGAGAATTCGTAATTTCTTTGAAATTGTGGGTCGACTTTTTATTTCAGACCGATAGTATTCCAAACATAACGCGGGGTGGAGCAGCCCGGTAGCTCGCGAGGCTCATAACCTCGAGGTCGTAGGTTCGAATCCTGCCCCCGCCACTAAAACCCCACGGTTGCGAAATTTGCGACCGTGGGGTTTTCTTTTGCGTTCTCACAGAGACAACCGCGATTCCGTCTCGATATCGCCAGTCTTCGAAATATGTTGCGTCCTCAGCCGACTCGCTCACCCACATCGCCGACCACAAGGAGAATCAATCCGTCTGGGTTGTCAGCCCATCCAATGCGGCAACGTGGATTCGAGTTTTCAAGGAAGGGATAGGGCTGTTTGCTTTTCCGTGTGAGCGTGTAGAACGCATTTCCCTAGAACTGATCCTGAAACCTGAACTTGTTCTCTCAAACACTAAGAAAAGTCATCATTCCACAAGTTTCCCGACTGGTTCTAGTGAAATGCTGTTGGCCACAAGGCAGAACCTGCAAACCAATTCGAAAGTGTTCTAGCGGTTGCCACGTTCTCCGGCAGGGTAGCCACCTCGATCTCCACCTTCGCCGCGTTCACCTCCGGGAGGGCCACTTCGGCGTTGCATTTCATTGATGAGTGCTGCTGCCATCTTCGTCAGCTCACTCTTGTTGAGCATTCCATCATCGTCCGCATCGAATGTGAGCGCGTGAGTCAAAAACTGTTCAGCAGAAGGAGGGCCTTGTTGGCTTGATCGGCCACTGAAACCACTCTGTGAAGGGCCACTCTGACCAGCTCTTCCGCCTGGGCCACCACCAGCGTGAACTTCATTCGATGTCAGTTTGCCGTCGCCGTTTTGGTCCAACGCCTTTAACGCTGTTGCGGCACTCAAAATCTCTTCTGCGGAAATTGTGTGATCACCGTCGGCATCAAGTGCAGCCATCACAGCATTGGGGGATCCGCCCCGTTCTCCACGTTGACCGCCATCCTGCTTCTGGCCTCTATGCCCCGAAGGAGGACCACCGCGGCCGCCTGGGGGCTGTGCGAACCCAGAGATGGTACAGGTCATCAACACTGCCAGAGTTAAAGAAATTCGTTTCATCAGTCGTTCCTCTTGGGTGTTCAATTTCCGAATTAGGCATTGGTTCTTAAGAGTTAAACGCCAAGTCTGAATACGCGCTACTGGAAAAATTCAAAAAAAGGAAACTCTCGGTGCGAAGGGATCATCCAACTCCGCATTCCTGTGCATTCACCGTCTCGATGTTTTGAATTCATCCCTGACAGAATGATCGCATGAACGTCAGCCAGAGGAATTGAAGAGTGTCGATTATGACAAATAGAAAACTTCACCTGACCTGTGCGGTGACCGACAAAACAGAAGCTGAGACTCTCCGAATTCAATCCAGAAATAAACCGGATTTCGTCAATGAATATTTCCGGGAATGCTGTTGAAATGATTCATCTATGACAGGAAAGGAAGAGTACACTATGCGGGCTGCCTCAACCCTGATGGTTTGAACAGAGGTCTGTTCATTAGAGCAGTTTGCTCTACCGTGTGCCCGTGAAGAACGCATTTCTCTAGGAAAAATGCTGTTTGCCACGAGGCAGAACCTGCAAACCAATTCGAAAGATGCTCTAGACACTGTGGCTACTCTGCGGGTTGCCGAGTCGCGGCGTTGGCGGGCAGTTTCAGGACTTCGGCCAGTACGACGCCTTGCTTGGTCACTTCGGCGAATTGTTCTGTTCCCTCAGGTGGAGGTGTCAGTGACTCCCAAGGATCAGCCTTACGACGGATGACGAGAACATATGGCGAGAGGTCGCTTCGGGCGTCGTCATAAGCTTTCAGGACGATGTCGGGGCGATTGCGAAGCCACGAGCCGCGTCTCATGAATTCAAGCTGCAGCGGGTGTAATACAGGCGCCACTTCGAGAACGGCTCCTTCCGGAAGTTTTTCCGCAGCTGCTTGAAGAAGTTCTGGTGTGGCGCTATCACCCCAATAAGTGGTTTCGAACCCTAAATCGTTTGCTTTCCAAAGTCCGGCGACCGCTTCGTTGTAATAACTCAAGTGGCAAGGATGCAGGGTGATCATGTTGTAAATGGGGCCAGCGAGTCCCAAAACTGTCAGGGTCACGATCGTGAATTCTCCACTCTTCATTTGTAAGCGGTGAACAATTCGCTTGGCCCCCAAGCCAACAAAGATCGCGAAAAGTGGAAATGAAATCAGGAACAAGCGGACGCCGTCGTAAACTGTCACCTTGGGTAAAGCAAAAACGATCAGCGGCAGTAGCCAGGCACCGAAGATGAGTTGCGAGCGTTTGTCGCGGAGTGCATGCTTCGAGTTTTCGTCATCGGTTCGATTTGTCATTCCGATCACGGCGGTTCCGAGAAATCCAAGGGGCATCGTCACCAGAAACATGATGAATGGATAGTGCCAGGGAACGTCTGTATCTGCGAATTTCTTGCCGAAGTAAAAACAGTTCAAACTCGATCGCTCAGTAGCTCGAGAGAAGTATTCGTTGAGGTGGTTGAGTGGATCGCTCCACAGCCAAGGCCAGCCTACAAAGAAGACAACACCACCCACGACGCACAAGAAGACAAACGCAATCAGAGACCGCAGCCCCCAGTTCCAGAGAAACCAGACGAGCACGACAGGCAAAATGAGGACAGCATGAATCTTGGTCAACAGCGCCAGTCCAAGTAAGAATCCAGGAACCAGCACTTGGCGAAGCCCGATCCGATCGTCCCATTTGCATCGGTTCGCAAGAGACAAAAAGAAAGCGGTATAGGTAAGGCACATGCACATTTCGAGTGATGCAAGATGAGCATGTCCGAATAGACGCGGCATGCAGATCAACGAGATCGTCGTTGCACATGAGGCGACCGGACCGAACCAGCGCCTCGAAGCTAAAGAAATGATGAGAACGAGTAACCCAAATTCAATCGCTGAAGCCACACGAGCATAGCTGACCAGATAAGGTTGGCCCGTTTCGACAGGGAGAAAGTGATTCAGAGCTTCGCTGGTGACGCCAATGGCAATTCGACCGAGCGGCGGATGATCGGGATTGTACAGCGGGTTGCTGTAGATTTCCTGAAGTGTTTCTGGATGGAAACTGCTGGTCCCGGCTAGCTGAAAGGATCTCGCGAGAAAGACGCCGACTTCGATATTGAAGCCTTCATCAAATGTGAGTCCTGGACCTTGCAAAGACCAATGCAGGTCATCAGCAACGTCAATTGTTGTGATGACAAGGCTCGCTGCGAAGAGAGCAGCCAACCAGGGAAAGAGAGGGGATAAAAAAAACAAAGCGACCCTTTGGGAAAGGGTCGCTTTGAACTTGATGGTCGAGCCGCTCATAAACGAGTCCGGAATTCCATCCTGTAAATACTGGCGAACTGCAACAAATTTATTCACAACAAGTCAAAAGTGAAAAATTTCATCCTGGTCACCTCAACGCAAAGTCAATCTCGACTCAAGACGTTATCAGAACTCCCCATAGTTCTGAAGTGGTGGACCCACGAAATCAGTCGATTTCGCTCTGGTTCAAGCTTCCACGATTCGTTGTTCAGCATTCTGAAATGCATGATTCACTTGTTGAACTCGCCATCGGATTGTCATCCATGACGACAGGTCAGCGAAACGCCCGACACTTCGCAAGTCCGGCTTTGTTGCCAAAGCCGGGGTGCTTACGCAAGCGTCTTACGACGACTGACCAACGTCCGAATACGTTCAGCAAGGAGGGCAGCATCGAACGGTTTACGAAAAGTTTCGTTGAAAATCGTTCTGTCGAAGCCACTTGCAGTGTCCTCATCACTCAAAAGAGCGATCAGTACAGTATCAGTGTAGTCGGTGTTTTTTCGCAGATTCTGAGCAATCATCAAGGCTTCGTTGCGGCCCATTGCGAAGTCAACGACAACGCAATCGGGATGCAGTGACTCAGCCTGGATTCCAGCTTCGAATCCACTTGCGGCAAGTTCTACTTTAAAGTCTTCAATTGGAAGAACTCCTTCCAATCCGCCACGTACGGTACTATCAACGCCAACGAGCAAAAGTTTGCCCATTGCTTCGTCTTCTAGTTCACCGAGTGGCATACCGTGTTCTTTCAGGAACCGGATCAAGTGCTCGCGGGGAATGCGACGGTCCTGGGAACCGGGAATCCGGTACCCTCGGAGTCGTCCTGAGTCGAACCACTTACTCACAGTACGTGGTGCAACTTTGCAAATCTTAGCGACTTGACCAGTAGTGAAGATCGTCCTCATTGCGGGCTCTCCAATCACAATCTGTCTGGGTCAGAGCAGGGATACTGCTCCAGATCTTCACCCCAAGGTTTGACACAAGGCCGGCTCTCCTAGCCCGTGGGTCCATGGCATAAACCAGCGTCAGTTATGGGGTTTGTCTCAGGTAAAAATCACGCACAAGTTAGTTACTGTGCCCGCAACAAAGTTTGTTGCGATACCCATGCAGTAACATGTAAAACGCCATTGAAGAGGAAGTCCAAATGAGCTAACGCAATGCTGGCATCATCCGACTCACAAGTGAAGAAATCCCCCTTGAGTCCCAACCCCCGTTGAAACAAAGAAGAAAGCGGACATCTTGTCTGCCTTCCTCTTACGTTCACCAAGAATTGTGAACTCCCCCCTTATTGGTAACTTTCTCTTTTCAGCTGATCGCATCTTGCAATCCTCCGGGGAGGCACCCCCGGACTGAACAGTCTCAATCACCTGATGTACATTGTCGGCGTGGATAGGGCAGCAACTTCAGTCGGATTCAGCACTACTTTCAAAGCGGACGGTGGAATTCTACTCCGCGTCACAATCGGTCCGGCAAACTAGACCGATTGTGGCGAATATGACGTGCAAATATTCCAAATATATGTCATAAACATTGCAAACGCCCTAATTTGCTCAAGTTTTCGAAAAAAAATTCTTGGGTAGTAACGCCTTCTCAGGGTGTGACCAGACGTTCAGGTAAATGAGCTTTCATCGAAAACTCCACACTGCTTATCAAAATACGAGCCTCTGACGTTTGACATTTGTATGCCCCTAAACTACCTATTCAATCAATTCAGCGTGACCGGCAGTGTTTGCCAAGACGAAGGATTCGGAATATCACGCTTAGCTAGCCGGGTAGAGAACTCAGGACCGGTCTGGCGACATTTTGCGAATCCCTGAGGAAGATGTTCATTCGGAGTAGAAGATAATGACTCGTAAACTTCTGAGCTTGTTTGCAGTTGCTGCACTCGTTTTGGCAGTGACAACCGATTCCGCCGAAGCAGGTCGCAAGGACTGCTGCAATGTTCGCCAAACGCGAACAAAGTGCCACAAAGCACCACGTGTCAAAACTTGCCGCACTCCACGCGTCAAAACTTGTCACACACCACGCGTGAAGTCCTGCCACCAAAGCCCATGTGCAACTCCATGTGCAAGCCCATGCGGAAGCTCACCATGCGGCGTTGCATCACCTTGTGCAACTGGCGCATGCCCAACTTCAGGCACAACAACTGTGACTGAAGAAGTGCCAGCAGCACCACAGAACGCACCAGCTCCACCACCAGAAACTCTCTAGTATCGTTTCCGTTTTGTTTGACAGGAAGCATGCCGCAATCATTGACACGGTCACTGATCTTGCTGGCATCTTCAAGAATCTGTCTCACCGGAACGGTTCGACCACTTGAGTTTGGGTTGAAAGCTTTAGAAATCCTCATTGAACACTTTTTCAATGAGGATTTCTTTTTGCACACATGAAATTTTCAGCAAGGAGCAGAAAACTCATCTTGACCCGTTTTCTTGATAATTGGAGAATGAGTTTGAATTAGAAACTGTCTGGTGACCTATGCAGTGAAGAAATTCATCCTGTATTAAAAGATGAATCCAGCTCTTCAGATCAGTTCGAAAACTCAGTTCCAGCTTTCTGAAATCACATGAAGTGTCCATCAGGAAGCGTCCCCACAGCTGAAGATTGCGGGGCGATCAACGAATTTTTGCAATGGAGTGCAAACGCTGTGCGATACCTCAACCTCTCTCTCGCTGCACTCATTCTGGTTGCAGTTCATGCCTCACCCACTTTTGCTGAGGCCCCTCAAGTCAAGAATCACCAGGTCGGCCTGATCGACATGGCGCATGTTTTCAAAAACTACGAAAAGTTTGCTGCTCTCACCGAGGCGCTCCAGGAGCAAATCGCTCAAAGTGAAACCGGGATGAAATCCAAGGTTGAGGAAGGCCGCAAAATTCAAGAGCAAATGAAAGCTCTCACGACTGGAAGCCCAGACTTCGAAAAGCTCGAAGGTGAGCTTCTCTCAATCGAGGCAACTCTCAAGAAGGCTCAACTCAGAAATCAACGCGAGTTCATGCGACAGGAAGCAGAGTTGTACAAAGAGCTGTACCTCGAAACGCGGAACGCTGTCGACAAGTACGCTCGGTACTATAACTATTCGCTGATTCTTCGCTTTGACCGATCAGGAGTCGCGTCGGCAGACAATCCACAAGAAATCGTGGAAGGGCTCAATCAGCAGGTTCTCTACCATCGAAATCGTGACGATCTCACTGATCCGATTTTGAACTATCTCAATGAGCAGTGGCGTCGCGAGCAAAAACAGGCGGCCGCTCCATCAACTCCAGGCGCTCAACAGTAGTCTCGATCCCCCCCCCTCGATTATCTCGCTTGGTCATCCGCTCAAGGAAAAATGCACGTGCAGGATTTTTCGCAACGTTTGCAAAACACCATCGCCCGCCCCGTTCAGGTGTCCGGGTTTGGATTGTTCGGCGGAATCGATGTGACTCTGGAGTTTTGTCCAGCAGATCCCGATCACGGAATTGTTTTTGAAAGAGTCGATCTCAACGGCTCAGTTCGTATTCCAGCTTTGATTGAGTATGTCGTTCCAAAACCTCGCTGTACGGTCATTGCTCATCAAGAGGCATCAGTCTCTGTGATTGAGCATGTGATGGCGGCATTGGCGGGGCTTCAAATTGATAACTGCCTGGTTCGCCTCAACGCTCCGGAACCTCCTGGTTGCGATGGATCAAGTCTGGCATTCGTTGAGTCACTCTTGAAAGCAGGGGTTGTTTCGCAAGATTCACCTCGAAAATGTTTTGTCGTCGATCAAACATTGATGGTGACCGAAGTCGAAAACATCGGAATTGCCGCCCAGCCGCCAAAAACATCCGAGTATGAAATTGGTTTCATCCTCGATTATGGAGATGGTCCGATCGGGCGTCAGTCGTTTCAGACTCAAATCACACCTGAGCTTTTCGAACGGGAACTTGCTCCGTGTCGGACATTTGTCCTCGAAGCTGAGGTAAAGACCCTGCAGGCCAACGGAATTGGAAAGCGGGCGACTCCACAGAATGTGCTCGTCTTCGGTGACCAGGGACTGATCGAAAATAGTCTCCGCTTTCCAAACGAGTGCGCACGTCATAAAGCTCTGGATTGCCTCGGAGATTTTGCACTCCTGGGCTGTAGTCTGGTAGGACGATTTATTGCCACACAATCCGGGCATCGAACCAATCATGCCATGATTCGAAAAATTCGTGAACAGATGATCCAGTCGAATGCTCCAGCGACGATTCCGCTGCCGACTTCGTGCTTCACCCCTCCATATCAGCACCGCGCAGCCAGTTAGAACTGTGTCTTCAACTCCGTCAGGATGATGATCATGCCGACAACCATTTCTCCTCTCGCACATGTCGATCAAAATGCTCAACTGGGCGAAGATGTGACAATTGGGCCATTTTGCTATGTGGGGCCGAATGTCATTCTCGGTGATCGCTGCATCCTTGATAGCCACGTGACATTAACTGGGCACACAACAATTGGTAGCGAAAATCGGTTCTGGCCGAATTCTGTGATCGGAGCCGAGCCGCAAGACTACAGCTATAACAACGGGGCTCCGACCGAAGTGGTGATCGGAGACAATAACCAGTTCCGTGAAGGAGTGACCGTCAATCGTGGAGCCGAAAAAGAAGATGGCATCACACGGATCGGAAACAGCAACCTGCTGATGGCAAATGCTCATGTGGCTCACAATTGCCACCTCTTCAACCACACCATGCTGGTCAACGGGGTTCTTCTGGGTGGGCATGTTCACGTCCACGACCGGGCGATCATTTCCGGTAACTCTGTTGTGCACCACTTTGCAACGATCGGCTCGCTCGCCTTTGTAAGTGGAGGCTGCCGGGTCCCCACCGACATCCCCCCATACATGATGTCTGCTGGGAGTGATAACCCACAAATCCGCACAGTGAATCTCATCGGCATGAAACGGTCCGGGATCCCGGACACTTCGATCAAGGTGATCCGCAAGGCACAACGGCTTTTATATCGTGAGCACAAGTCTCTGAGTTTTGTCAAAGATCACTTCCAGCAAGAGCTCGAAGGAATCTTCCCGATCGAACTTGTCATCCTGTTGGATGCGATTGATAAACAGCGTGCAGGTCGAATGGGCCGCGCACGCGAAGCTGCCAGAACAACTCCTTTGGTCGAATCGAAAGAGAGCCAAAAGAAGTCCGCTTAGAACACTTTCACTTTCCGTGGTTTTGCAAAGATCGCTTCTCATCTGCTTGGCCACTCATTCCACGAGACGGAGCACGGACCACTTTTTAATAATGCACTAACGACACATCTCAAGTGTGTCACGTTTTAACGTAGTCGGAATCATGAACGAATCTCTTAAATTAGCAGTCGTGGGCGTGGGTGCCCTGGGACGACATCACGCACGAATTCTCTCTGAAATGGAGGGAGTCGAACTTGTCGCAGTTGCAGAACCGAACGAAAAACAGGGGCTGGCTGTTGCCGAAGCCTGCGGTTGCGATTGGACAAACGACTATCGCACTTTGCTGAAATCGGTAGATGCCGTTTCAGTGGTCGTCCCGACCTTCTTGCATCGCAAAGTGGGAGAAGCGTTTCTCAGTAACAGCGTCCCTGTCCTGATGGAGAAGCCGCTCACATCGAAAGTTGAAGATGGAGAAGTCCTTGTTCGCCTGGCTCAGGAACATGGCATCCCGCTTCAGGTTGGTCACATCGAACGCTTCAATCCCGGATTTCAGCAACTTGCCGACTGGACGAGCGAACCAAAATATCTCCGCACCGAACGAGTCAGCCCATATGCATTCCGTTCGATGGACATTGGCGTCGTTCACGACCTGATGATCCACGATATCGAACTCTGCTTGTCGCTCACACAGGAAATGCCGTCTCGAGTTGAAGCCTTCGGCGTTAGCCTCGTTGGTGGTCATGAAGATGTTGTCCAGGCAAGACTGAGTTTCCCCAACGGTTGTATCGCTGACCTGACCGTCAACCGTGTCACTCCTCAGCCAGCCCGGACAATCCAATGCTGGTCCGATGCCGGTTGTGCGATCGCTGACCTGACCGCGCGAACCGTTCAAACGTTCTCACCAAGTGAGATGATGCAAGCAGGACAACTTCCGTTTGAGCTGGCGCAGGCAGGAATCCAATCGGTGGACGACCTCAAACCACAAGTTTTCGGAGGATTCATCGATCGCCATCAGTTCCAAGCGACAGATACTGACGCATTGACTGCGGAACTCTCATCGTTCGTCGATTGCGTCCGCAACCGCCACCAACCCGTTGTGAGTGGTGCTCACGGACTGGCAGCCCTGCGTGTCGCACAGCACGTTCTGGAGTGCGTTGAAGCCCATCAATGGGATGGAGTCCCCGACGGCCGCACCGGTGCAAAAGCTCTCCTCAAACATTACCTCGGCCAGACCCACTCAGGCGAAGAGACCGACGCTGCGGCAGCGTAAGAAATCTCAACGCCTGAACAAGCACAAACCGGGAATCGCAATCTTTGCGTCACCCGGTTTGTGGCGAGTGAACCAAGCGTAGAGATAGGAAACCTCGGTCAGAATAGGCTGGGACGTTTTTCTCATTGCTCCAGACTCGCTATGAATTGGGTTGCATCGTAACAAGCGTTTTCACCGCCTGCGTTGAGTGAGGACAGAGCATCGAGTTACGGTTGATCCCTGAGGAGATTTCCTCTTCTGCCAACGGCTCCCAGCTACGAATGGTTGAGCCATCCCGCACTTGGGAAAATTCTGCCCAATCCAGATGATATGCTCGAAGTTGAGGAAGTAGTCGGAACAAAACGTCGTCTGCCGCGTCTTTTCAGACACGACGATTTCCCACACCCTCCAATGGAGACGTGACATGCTTCGACCACTCATGCTCGCTTTCGCTTTTACATTCCCGCTGACCGCCCTACAGACCGCATCTGCAATATCCCTGCATATCGACGTGACTCCAGAACTTGCTGGTGAAAATGGAGTCATGATGAAGCCGCTCGATGACAAGACGACTCGCTTCACGATTCGAGTCAGCACGAAGAATGATCCAGAAGAAATCAACCCACGGTCTCCCTTTGTTCGCGGAGGAACGCTCGATGTGAGGGGCGAACATGGGCGAATTCTCCGGTGTCCTGTCCACCCTAAAGAGCAAGGCGACGACCTCTTGTACACGTTCGAGCTAGAGAATGAGCACGCTAAGAACTCCAGGTTTGTCCTCACAGAGCATTTGGATGACGGGCAGGTCGGTGGCGGAAAAGTTTTTTCGTATCGACTCATCGACTTCATCGATCCCAGCTACCGTGCAAAGGAATTCTTAGAGAACATCCGTCCTGTTGTTCTTCCTGCGGGCACTTTCCCTCCTGACACGAACAAGCCAAAGTAACAAAACGACTCACTTGAATTTCAAGGGAGCCAGGACTGACCGTGAAACGAACCGAATTTGACTTTCAAGTTGGTGCATTACGCTCATCGCTTCACGTCCTCTTCGGATTGTGTCAGCTTGTCATTGCAGCTGGGTCCATCCACATCATTTCCCAGACATGCCCATCTAAATCTGCCAAATTACGGTTGTACATGAAGCCGTGATCCTGCTTCGGGTTGATGTCCGCGGTGCCTCCATTCTCAGCTGCGGTGTCGTTCAACTTGTCGACAATTTCGCGGCTCTCACACGACAGGCATAACATTACCTCGCTGGAGGTTACGGGTGGGATCGGCCGACTGGTGAATGTCTTCCATTTATCGTGAGTCAGCAGCATGACGAAGATCGTCTCACTCCAAACCATGCAGGCTGCCGTTTCGTCTGTGAATAGAGGGTTGTTCTCGAATCCGAGCGCCTCGTAGAAAGCCATCGAAGCCTTGAGATCAGAGACAGGCAGATTCACGAAAATCATTTTGAACATGGGATTCTTCCGATAATGGGGTTCATTAAATTTAAAAGTGCTTCGAACAACCCGAAGCCGATTTCTTGCCTGGTAGTCGATCCGCATCACGCCAAATCGACAGGCAATTCATAAATTTTCTCTTCCGGTTTTCAATATTTTGAATGAGGGCTAATGGAACGGATTGAACCAGATCGGAAGCGACATTCAGGATACTGCGGTCCACCTCAGCCCAGAGTCCCCGCTCTGGCAACAGCTTTATAAAAAATAACAGCACAGGCTGTTCATTGGCATTAAAGAAATTCTTCCCAAAGCTGCCGTGATTCTTGTCGAACCACAAATTGCCTGTCAGAATCCCGTTACTGACTCAAAGGCAAAATGGTAGGGATAATTTTCTTGAAAGGATTCACTATGATGCGTTACACGTGCTTACTTTGGCTGACATCAACCCTGGTTGGGGGATCGTTCGCCGCAGCTGACCAAGACTCCGACTTGAAGCAATTTCAAGGAAAATGGGAAGTCACTGAACTCGTAGAGGATGGCAAAGTCGTCCCCAAAGAGGCAATCCAGGAATGGCTCCCATCGGGAGGGAAGTTTGAGATCGTCGAGAATGCGATCATTTTTGTCTCACCCCATGATGGGAAGAAGCAGGTCAAACTGTTTTCGTTGGATGCGACGCAGTATCCGAAGGGGATTGATCTCAGTACACGGGACAAGAAAGATGGTTCAGGCATTTACCGGTTCGACAACGGGAGTCTGATCATATGTTTCTCCGATCCCGACGAGTCGAAGCGTCCCACAGAGTTTTCTGCGAAGGCAGGCTCAAAACATCTGCTCATGGTTCTTCACCGGGTCACCGAACGACCAACTGTCGCCAAAATTGAACCGGCCGGGACTACCGCCAAAGTGTTGACTGACGCTCGGGTCGCGGAGATGTTAAGAGGTAGCTGGAGATACACCGATAACATTGGGGCACTATTCGTAACATTCAATGCCGACAATACTTTCAGCACAGTCCGAGAAGTGACAGAGATTCGGCTCTTCCAGAAGTTCTTTGTTCAGACTCCTGTCTCAACAGGCAAATGGAGTGTCGCAAATGGCAAATTGACGTTCCACATTCTGACTTCCGTTCAACCTGATCGAGTTAACAAGCTGTTCGAGTTCAATGTGCGGTCAATTTCCGACGGGGACTTCATTTTTGTAGATTACCTCGGTCGGGTAGGACAGGCTTCCAGAGTCAGGTAATTTGAATATGTTGCTCTAAGGTCTTCGCTGTCCAATTTCGCCCTCGGTGGATAAACCACTGGGGGCGAAACGACCGCCAAAGATGCAGCGATATTCCAGCAAATCTACGATCGCTTTGCTCTGGCAGGGATCCCAATTGCTGTGTGTCGTGACTTTTTTGTAACCTCCATCAATAAGGAGAACAAACTGGTGTCGGACGATGAAGCAGTACTCACGCGGAGAATTCAGACCTGAAGGTGAATATGCCAATCTCACGACTCATGGAGTTGGACTGGTCCTGAGCATGATTGGAGCTGGCGTCCTTCTCAAAACGCTTGATGAGCGACACAGCCCGGATCTGAGGTTGGCATGCTCGATCTACTGTTTCTCTCTCGTCGGTCTCTACGCTGCTTCCACGCTCTCACACGCGTTTTATGATATTGAACGTCGACGGTTTTTTCGAACGGTCGATCAAGCGTTCATCTTCATTCTGATCGCAGGATCATTCACTCCTTTTGCGTATGTCTACGGCCCTTCTGGCTGGACTTCGCCGATCATGATCATCGAATGGTCCATCACATTTGCGGGGATTCTGATGTGCCTCTATTTCAGAAATTTGCCCTCGCGCCTGAAGCTCATTTATGGCATTCAGGGCTGGCTCCCGGCATTCACGCTTAAACCAGTCTTTGAAATCGGCTCTGCGGAGATGGTAGTGTTGCTGGTCGCTGGGGGACTTTTCTACAGTTTCGGAGCGTTATTTCTGGTGTTCGATCACAAAGTGAAATACTTCCACGCCTGCTGGCATCTCAGCGTCCTGATGGGCAGCACGTGCCACTTCTTCGCAGTGATGGATCTTGTCCGAAATCAATAGCTGGTATTAGCTGGTCAGCATTCCGCCGGACACTGAATGTGCCCGGCGAAACGCATTTCCGTTACCGCAGACGTCTCAGAATTTCATCGGTCACGTCTTCGACTTTGACGCGGACCTGCTCCAGAGAATCACGGTCTCGAATGGTGACGGTTCCCTGTTCGAGTGTGTCTCCATCGATGGTAATGCACCATGGAGTTCCGATCTCATCTTGCCGACGATACCGACGTCCGATTGCTCCCTGCTCATCATAAGTGACATTCAGGCCAGCACTCTTGAGTGATCGGAAGACTTCCTTCGCTTTCTCTGGTTGCCCATCTTTTTTGACCAACGGAAAGACAGCCGCTTTGATCGGAGCCAGGCGAGGATGGAATTTCATCACCACGCGAGTCTGCATGTTGCCTTTGTCATCGGGTTGTTGATCTTCGTGATAGGCTTCACAGATGAACGCAAGTGTCGCTCGATCTGCTCCTGCTGAGGGCTCAACGACATGGGGGATAAATCTTTCACGAGTTTGGTCGTCGAAGTACGTCAGATCTTTTCCGGAACCACGGTATTTGGGCTGACCATGTTCATTGAGTTCGACCTCCAGCGTACCTTCGTCGGTCGCTTTCAGTTTTCCTTCCATGTGCGATCTTAGATCGAAATCGCCACGATGGGCGACTCCTTCGAGTTCGCCATATTCTCCTTCAACGAGAAACGGAAACGCGTATTCGATGTCAGCTGTCCCGACAGAGTAGTGAGCCAACTCATCTTTGTGGTGCTCGCGCAGGATCAACTTCTCTTCCGGAATCCCCAACTCGAGGTACCAGGAGTACCGACGGTTGCGCCAGTAGGTGTACCATTCTTGTGACTCATCAGGTGAGCAGAAGAACTCAATTTCCATCTGTTCGAATTCACGTGAGCGGAACGTGAAGTGGCGCGGAGTGATTTCGTTACGAAAACTTTTTCCGACCTGACAAATCCCCAAGGGGAGTTTGACCCGACTGGAATCAACAACATTCTTGAAGTTGACGAAAATTCCCTGAGCCGTTTCCGGTCGCAGGTAAGCTGTATCTTCGACAGTTCCGAGTGCTCCGATGATCGTTTTGAACATCAGGTTGAAGTCCCGAGGTGCTGTCAGCGTTCCGACTTCGGTCGCTTCGGGAGCGACAACAATTCCGTAATCTTCAACTGGAATTTCGGTCAGGTTGATGACCTCACCTTCCCATTCCAGTCGATCAGCATATTTCTTCTTCAGACCGAAGAACGCCAAGGCCTGAGCTTCAATCTCTGGCTTGTCCCCGACGGCGGTCACAAAGACGCGAATCGGATCGGATTCGCCTTCTTTGCTTTTTCGTTTGCCTGTAATCCAGCGACCGTTGACATGGTCATGGCGATAACGTTTCTTGGCTGACTTGCAATCGACCATTTTATCAACGAACAGATCGAAGTGTCCGCTGGCTTTCCAGACCTGTGGATTCATGATGATCGTTGTTTCCACTCCGACCATTTGAAACGCATGTGGAGCCCCTTCCGGGGCATCCAGCGGATCGTGTCGTGCAATCATGTCCTGCCACCAGGCTTCGCGGACATTTCGTTTCAACTCGGTTCCGAGAGGGCCATAGTCCCAGAATCCGTTTTGACCACCATAAATTTCGGAGTCCTGGAAAATGAATCCACGCCGTTTACACAACGAGGTTATCTTATCCATCAGCTCTGATCGGTCCGTCTGAGACATCTTGACTACGCTTTCCTGAAGGTCGAGGTTTGTGTGGAAATCAAACTTGCATGGGCATCAAATAGTGTGAACAGCCCAGAGTTTAGGGTCTAAGGCGCCAGAGTGCCAAGACCGGTCAGATCAGTCTCACGGTTTCGAAAGAGAAATGGCCAAACTTGAGACAGCATCATCTCGCTGCGTGTGGACTTTGAGCCGTTCGATTCGCTGGGAAAAGCAATCAATGCTTCTGGAATCCTGATGATTCGCTGAAATGATGACCTCGTGTTCAGGTTTACGTCAGCTCAAATAAGTTTCTGCTTTTGAAAACAGAGAAGCGGCCAACAGAATCGAATTTTCACCCCGTCTCGCCTACACTTCGTTTCTTTAAGCCAAAAGTCGTCAATATCTATCGATGAAATGGAAATCGCAGCCACTACGGCCTCGCTTCAAATCTAATGCCTGAACAATCAATTCACACTATTGAACTTTCCAACGGCCTGACGCTTTTGGTCGAACAGATGCCGCACGTTCAATCGGCAGCCTTTTCCTTACTGACTCCAGCGGGGACGATCTATGAGAATCGTGGGGAGAACGGAATGGCTGCGGTGGCTTTGGATATGATGACTCGCGGAGCGGGCGAGCGAAATAGTCGACAACTCTCAGCGGCACTCGATTTTCTGGGCGTGCAGGGGAATGATAACGTTGGTTGGAATTTCCTCTCGTTCTCCGGGGCGACTCTGGCGGAGAACCTGCTTGACGCACTTCCGATCTATGCTGACCTCGTGCAGCGACCGTTGTTACCGGAAGATCAATTTCCCGCTGTCATGAACGGTGCCGCCCAGGCACTGCTTTCGATTGAGGATGAGCCACAGCGGAAAGTCTTTGTCGAACTGCGGAAACGTTGCTACGACGACCCTTGGGGACGTTCGACAGATGGTTCGCTCGAAGAACTGGAAAAGTTGAACTATCCATCAGTCGTTGAGTACATCAAGAAAACTGTCCGGCCAAATGGGTCCTTAATCGGAGTCGCGGGGAATGTCGATGCCGAGGAAATCCGTGCCCAGGTCGAGAAACACTTCGGCGATTGGAAAGTGGGTGAAGAGCCTGTCATCGAGCGACAGGCCTGCTCGGGCGGAGTCCATCATATCCCTCACGAATCTTCGCAAACACATATTGGGATCTCTTACGAAAGCATTCCGTATTCGAGCCCCGATTATCTCACTGCCTGGACCGCAGTCAGCATTCTGAGTGGCGGCAGCAGTTCTCGACTCTTTACAGAAGTACGAGAAAAACGCGGATTGTGTTACTCCGTTTACGCCACGCTTAACAGCTTGCTGACAGAAGGTCGCGTCCTCGCTTACGCCGGGACAACAACTGAACGTGCTCAGGAAACACTGGATGTCATGCTCGCAGAGATTCGTAAACTCGGCGAAGGGATTGACGACTCGGAACTGAAACGCTGCAAGGCGAGAGCGAAAAGTTCGCTGATCATGCAGCAGGAATCGACCGGAGCCCGAGCTGGCTCGATTGCTCGCGATTGGTTCCACCTCAAGCGAGTAAAAACACTGGACGAAATTCACGACGAAGTTGAAGCGATTACCGTCGACCGGATTTTGGAATACCTGAACCAACACCCATTGAAAAATGTCACCGTCTTGACGATTGGTGCACAGCCGTTAGAAGTCAACATTGAGAACTGAGCCGAAGACTAAAAATGGTCTCAATGCCTGAGGAAACCCCTGGAATGGCTGCTTTTCTCTATGTTTAGAGGACGAGATCAGGTGAAGCGATCAATTCTCATTGACCGAAATATTGCCCATCCCTGAAACGGCGAATCCGTTTCAGCTGAAGAAATCTCTTTTTGTTTGATTGTAAGTTTGAAGTGAAAATTATGGCCAAGCCGCAGAAAGTAGACCGTTTTGAAAAAGCCCGACTCGACAAGTTGGGCAAAATCGTTGAACTCGGACACGATCCGTTTGGCCAGCGATTTGATGGTCATTTAAAGATTGAAGAAGCTCGAACAAAGTGCCCTGAAGAGAGTGGAGCAAACGGCGAAAAAGTTCGTGTTGCAGGGCGGATCATGCTCCGTCGAAAAGCAGGCAAGCTACGATTCTTCGATATCGAAGATGCAACCGGAAAAGTGCAATTACTGTTCTCTCGCGGCGACCTTTCCGAAGAGCAATGGCAACTGATGGGGCAGCTCGACCTGGGTGACTTGATCGGAATCGATGGAGCGATGCGACGCACCGATTCCGGCGAAGTCTCGATTTGGGTAGAGAACCTGACGGTACTTTGCAAATCACTGACGCAACCCCCAGAAAAACATCATGGTGTCACTGATATCGAAACGCTGCTGCGGCATCGTGAGCTGGACCTCATTTACACTGATGGAGTGCGGGACAAGCTCGTCCTGCGGAGTGTGATTCTTGATTCGGTTCGGCAAACATTAAGAGGTCAGGATTTCACGGAAGTTGAAACGCCGGTTCTCCATGCCATTGCTGGTGGGGCCGCAGCTCGACCATTCACAACGCATCACAACGCACTCGACATCGACTTGTATTTACGAATTGCCCTTGAGCTGCATTTGAAGCGATTGATGGTCGGTGGGATTGAGCGAGTTTACGAGATTGGGCGTGTCTTCCGAAATGAAGGAATCGACGCTACTCACAATCCTGAATTTACGATGATCGAGATCTATCAGGCGTATGGCAATTACGAATCGATGATGGACTTGACCGAAGCGATTGTCGCGGATGCGGCTCGCATTGTTCTGGAGAAATCGGGGAAGACTCGGGAGGACGGAAAACTCATCTTGCCGTGGGGCGAATCCGAGATCGACTTCACAACACCATGGCCACGCAAAACTTACTCTGACCTCTTCAAGGAACACGCAGGGTGCGACATGACGGACGCTGATGCAGTCCGGGAGAAGGCGCGGAGCTTGGCCCAGCAGGGGAGTATTCAACAGGAATTTATTCACCAGATGGAGACGACAGACGTCCATCCCGATGTTGTCGTCAGCGAAGTCTTCGAAGCGTGCGTGGAAGATTCTCTCGTCGGTCCGGTTTTTGTGATTGATTATCCTGCTTCCATCTGTCCGCTCACCAAACGCAAGCAAGACAATCCGGCGATTGCGGAACGTTTCGAGCTGTTCATCCATGGGATGGAACTTGCCAACGCATACACCGAACTCAATGATCCGAAGCTTCAGGAAGAACTCTTTTTGACCCAGTTGGGGGGACTCTCCGAAGAAGATTCTATGGCCAAAATGGATCGAGATTTTATCTCTGCCCTAAAAGTCGGGATGCCTCCAGCTGGTGGTCTCGGGATTGGAATCGATCGTTTAGTCATGCTTCTGACGAACAGTCAGTCCATCCGTGACATCATCTTCTTTCCACTTCTTCGCCCGGAAGTCGTTTCTACGGAAGGAGATACGGAGAAATGACAGGGTAGGGGGATCAGGTAAACACGAAAAAGACGGGAAGAGAACTCGACGTAACCTCTTGTGCTGTTTAGAAATCGGTAAATTTTACAATTTGACTTATTGACCAGCTACAGACCCATTCGTAGGATGTCAACCGAGAAAGCAACTTTGTTGATGTTCAGCAGAGTTGGGGTAATTAACCGCAGAGGTTCTCTTCTCGCCTGCCATCCCTTTAAGGTCACTGAAATGCTGGTTCTCTCGAGGAAGAAAAACGAGAGCATTGTGATTGATGAAAACATCATCATCACCGTGGTTGAAATCCGCGGGGACAAAGTCCGCCTCGGAATCCAAGCGCCACGAGAAGTGCCGATCCATCGTCAAGAGATTTTTGAAAGTCTGATCAAACGAGGCCATCTCGAAGAAATGGCTCCGCCACAGGAAAAGACGGAGCAAAAAACTCCTGATTCTGACGTCGATGCTCCGATTGAAAACGAATCAACAACATAATTCGTGGCCAGTCCAGCTCGCACTCGATGCCGTTCGTACTGACTGAACAATTTGATTTTTACTCCACTTGCTTTCTCAATTTGTTTGTGGCTCTTTGAGTCATTGGAATTAGCACCTGTCACAGGTGCTTTTTTTATGCGCTGATTTCTTGCACCCGATGGAATTGGGATGGGGCAGCTTACCGACTCGGCTTCACCAGTTTGAAAACTATCGACAAAGGACGTTCCTGGTAAGTTTCCAGAACCTGCCGATTGGGGGCAAGGTGATACTGGTCCGGAGTGATTCGTGGTTCGCGTAATTCTTCAACACGAAACCCTGCTGTTCGAAATGCTTTCCAGTAGTCTTCAACTGGTCGATGAAACCAGATGAAATCGCTTTTGAAATGTTTCCAGGGTGGGTCATTCTGCTGGGACTGCTCGTAATAAGAGTGCTTCCAGTGGTAAGAGACCGTGCCATCCGGATGAACATCCGCGACTCCTTGAGGAAAGCAGGGATGCGAGACAACAACGACTGCAATGCCAGCCGGGCGAAGAGCACGGAACATCGCCTGAACCGCTTCCGAAAGATTCGGCGTGTCCATGAGGACATAGTTTGAGACAACCAGATCCATATCCCCATCTTCGATCGTTGACAATGATTGACAATCATCGACACGAAAATCGAGGTCGGGATAGTGATGTCTTGCTGTCCGAATCATCTCAGTTGAGAGATCAACACCAATGACGTCTGCTCCCATCTCCGTGAGCTTGTTCGACAGATAACCAGTCCCACAGCCAGCATCCAAAATATCTCGATTCCTCACTCGTCCCAGCAACTCGAACAACACAGGGTCCGAGTTGAGACGCCGGTTCCAATCCCCCTGATCCCCCACCTGTTTCTGCCAGTCATCAGCTTTGGAATCCCAAGATTTCCGAACGTCATTCAGCGAATCCGTCACAGCGAGTTGACCTCAATAGAGCATAGTAAAAAATGAAGGACGTGTTCTGTCTCGTGGTGAGTCGTCTAAGTATTCTCGTCTAAGTAGTCGTGAAAGTGATCAGCACGGGCACAGAAAAGGGCGAACCAGTCCGGAAACTGGTGGAATAGTTATTTCTCAGTGTTTAAGAGAAGTTTCAAGATTCAGGATCAGTTCTAAAGTTTTTTGGCTGGTCGTGCAGCTTCCCAAGTGTTGCGTTGATCAAGGAGTTGATCCAGTGTCGCTCGCTGTTCGTCAGAGATTTTTGGGAATCCCTGTGTCGTCCGTTCCTGCCCAAAGGTTTCTCTCATCGCGTTGTGCATCAGGTAGCGACCGGTTTCGTTTTTCATGTGAATGGCATCCCGGTAAATATCTGTCACCGCATCATAAGGGGCATCGCCAGCTTCGATTAAACTTTCCAGTTCAATCAACATCCGCATGCAGTGCGTCGTTCGAAATTCCGTATCCGGAAAAGCTTTACGAAGTTGAGCGAGCAGTTCATTGAAATACGCTGGGCTGTGCGTCAACTTGCCGTCAGGGGAATCGTCTTGATGTTCTTCCAGCAGCGAAGCACTCTTCGCCCACCCGGTATGAATGATGATGGTCGCCTGCGGTTGGAGTTCGATCCATTTCGAAATCGTCTCCAGATCCTCTTGAACTGTTGTTCCATAGTGCGGCTGAAATGAGATGAGATCGAATTTCGTCTTCTTAAGTGCAGTTGGCCACAGCGTCGATGTTTTTACGCAAGGTTCTTGAGGGTTCTCGAATATATATTTCAGGCTCTTTCCACAGTCGACGTGCCATTGCACATCACCCTCCAGTTTCGAAGGAACCGTATCCCACGTCAGCGAATTCCCGATCAGGTAAATTTTGGTTGAGGAATTTTTTGATGCACCATCGGGGTTGTTCTCGGCTGCTGAAATCTCGCTGCTCAATAAAGCATGAAAGCAGAAAGCTGTGAAGCAGAACATTATCAAAATCGATTTGTGTTGTTTCATCGCGATCACATTCAAAAAAGTTACGTTGCTGTGATCCTATCTCTTCACCGCATGAATATCGAGTCGCCCAAGTCATCAGGCAGAACCATTGCTCTTTTCGCTCCCGGGGAGGGAGCAGGGGCAATCGCTGTGCGTTCAACATTCCCCATCAGCCCACTGGACTCAGGGTTTGCGTGCTCTACAATTGGGCGGACGTGATTTGCGAACGTGAACAACGTAAAAAACTAACTGACTGAGAAGTCACCGACCGAGAAAAAATTGTGCCTGATGAATCGAAGCCACCGTCGACCGACCATGTTCGGTTGGATCATTTTTTGAAACTCTGCGGTGCTGCCGAGACAGGTGGTCAGGCGAAAATGATGATTCAGGCCGGCGATGTCTTCGTCAACGGCGAGGTCGAAACACGTCGTCGCAAGAAACTCATCATGGGTGATGTCGTTTTCGTTGGAGACGAAGAATTTGTCATCGAATCGCTGGACGATTAACCGACCAGAATCCGCAAACGAAAAACGAACCACAATAGACCTGTGATAGCGATGGCGAGTTTTTCTTAGGGCTGCGTGAGGAAGGGTTAAACATCCTCACGATTTTCGTGAGCCTTTGTCTTCGTAATGTCATGAAGCATACCGATTCCCCGGGCGAGAGAATTCAAACCAAACTTGTCCTGAATCTGGTCTGCGACAGAATCGAGCCGCTTTTGCTTGGAAGAATCTTCGTCAGCAAAGAGTGACTTCTGAACTTTCCCCGGTTGTTCGAAGTGGCTCGTCCCCACTCCAATCAGCCGGACGCCGTTGTGTCGTTCGGGAATTGCAGCTGCAATCATTCTCGAAACATGCGACCACAAAATCGCTGTCACGTTGGTCACATTTTCTAACGTGTAAGACCGTGTGATCGTTTTGAAGTTCGCAAAACGGACTTTCAGGTGAACTGTCCGTGCCAGCAATTTGTGTCGACGTAGACGCCGTGCAACTTGCTCGGTCAACTCCATCGCCCATGCGTTTATGGACTCCTGATCAAAAATGTCAATTTCGAAAGTTCGCTCGTGAGAGATG
The DNA here is from genome assembly GCF_048270125.1 of Thalassoglobus sp. NCBI lineage: Bacteria > Pseudomonadati > Planctomycetota > Planctomycetia > Planctomycetales > Planctomycetaceae > Thalassoglobus > Thalassoglobus sp. Next base: position 32,507 of record NZ_JBLWTN010000036.1, read on the forward strand.
GACTTCGCTTCGCGATCAGGGACGACTTTGCGAGTATCGATGCCTCGGGCGAGTTTGTAGAAATGCTCTCCCTGCGAACCGAATTGAGACTGAAGCACTCGCAGGTCGAGTTCTCGTAAGTTTCGGATCGTCCGTATTCCCATCCTTTCGAACTGTGTGCCTGTCACTTTGCCAACGCCCCAAATCCGCCCAACGGGCAGAGGATCAAGAAACTCCTGGATGCGTTCGCCATCGACAATGACCAAAGCGTCTGGTTTCTCCAGATCACTGGCAATCTTGGCGAGAAACTTATTCGGAGCAACTCCCACCGACGCGACGAGTTGTGTTTCGCTGAAGATCTCAGTTTTGATTTTTTGAGCGATCTCGGGTCCGCTTCCGAAAAGGTTGCGACAGCCGGTCACATCCAGAAACGCCTCATCAAGAGAGAGCGGCTCGACCAATGGGGTGTAATGAAAGAAAATCTCACGGATTTTTCGGGAGACCTGCGCATAGAGATCAATTCGAGGAGGAATGGAAATGAGTTCCGGACAACGCCGAAAAGCTTCGCGAGCAGGCATGGCACTATGAATGCCGTACTTTCTCGCCTCGTAATTTGCAGCTGCCACAACACCACGACTCTCTTTGGTTCCACCAACAATCAGTGGTTTCCCTTGAAGCTCAGGTCGATTCCGCTCTTCAACAGAAGCGTAAAACGCATCCATATCGACATGCAGAATCATGGCACCAATTCCTGAATCAAGGTTTATCTTCTGTGAGTCGACTCACTCAATTTTGAGAAGTATACGCCTGATCACATTCTTTGCAAAATAGGTATTGAGAGACCTCTTTAATACGAACTATAACTTGTCACCCTCGATCTGTCTTGGGGCGAAAACTGTTGAAGTGCAAAGGATTGCAATGAGCCGGACTGTTCGTGACCTGGTGATCATTCTCACGATCACGAGTTGTTGTTTCTTTTTGAATCTTGGCGGCACACATTTGTGGGATCGCGATGAACCTCGCAATGCCGGCTGTGCTGCGGAAATGCTCGCTGCCAGCGACTGGATCGTTCCGACCTTTAATGCCGAACTTCGAGAGCATAAGCCAGCGCTGACGTACTGGTTTATGATGTTGTCTTACATGGTCTTCGGAGTGACTGAGTTCGGGGCCCGGTTTCCGTCAGCGATGTTTGGAGTTGGGACAACACTGCTGACATACTTCATGGGGCGAAGACTCTTTCGTCCCTCTGTCGGACTTTGGGCAGCGATTGCGATCTCGACGACGATGATGTTCGGAGTCGCATCGCGCGCATCCACTCCCGACGCCCCACTGATTTTCTTTTCAACACTTGCTTTGGCGATCTATGTTTGGGGAACAACAACTCCTGACAGAACCGGTGAACAAACCGGGAAATTCGTTTCTCTGTTTCCTCAAAACTGGGGAGTCGCTGCGCTTCTGTATTCAGTCATGGGGCTCGCGGTTCTCGCAAAAGGTCCGATTGGCCTGGTTCTCCCCACAGCCGTTATCGGCATGTTTCTATTGATTAAACGTCTTCCGGTGCGCGAGCAGGCAACAAACTCCCCGACAACATGGTGGTCGCGAATCATCGTGATGGTTCGACCTTTTGCACCGATTCATTTTCTAAAAACATGCTGGTCGATGCGCCCCGTTACAGCGATCGCCGCTGTTCTGGTGATCGCATTGCCCTGGTACATTCTGGTTCACCTCAAAACGGATGGAGAATGGACGTACGGCTTTTTCGTGAAACATAATGTCGGACGTGCAATGAACGCGATGGACGGGCATCGTGGAAATTTCCTGTTCTACCCGCTCGCCTTAATTGCTGGCTTTTTTCCCTGGTCAATCTTTTGGATTCCGACACTTTTAGATGGCATTAAACAGCTGAAGGGGAATTCAAAGTGGAGTGATGGATACCTGTTTGCCTTTTGCTGGGTTGGCGTCTATCTGGCTCTGTTTTCGCTCGCGAAAACCAAACTCCCAAGTTACATCACTCCATGCTATCCGGGGGGCGCACTCGCTGTTGGACTCTTTGTTGATCGCTGGGTGAGCGGAGAATTCGAACTTGCAAAAATTTGGCCGCGATTGGCGTTTGGCTCACTGATCGCCGTCGGTTTAGGAGTGCTGGTTGTCATTCCAATCTTGGCAAACATCTATGTTCCCGATGAAGTTGTCCTTGGTCTCTTGGGATTCATCCCACTCGTTGGTGGGATCGTTGCATTGCTGGCAGCTGAGAAACATCAGATACGTCAAGCAGTTTATACAACAGCCATCACCGCATTCTTGATGTCTCCAGCGATCTTCGCATTCGCAGCCGATGAGATCGACGAACATCGACAGGTCGACGCTCTCGTCGAGATGATGTATCAGGGGAAGGATGTCAACGAAATCGATTTGGTGAGTTTTTCCAGCACTGAAGCGAGTTGGGTCTTTTATGCTCGCCAGCCGATCGAAGAATATGTCGACCCACAAGAGGCATCCAAAGTGCTGATGACCAGAGCGGTCTCTGGCCCGCCGCGAGTGCTTGTTACGACGAGAACACGAATGAGCAAACTCAAGCCGTTCCTGAACAGTAATGACATTTCAGTTCAGCAACTCCCTTACTTCATGGAGGGGACTGATATCGTTGTGGTCCGCCCCAAAGCCAAGATCAGACAAGTCTCAGCAACAGTCGGCTCGACAACACCAGAGCCGGTTCAATAGCACAAGCCTGTTGCATAAAAATTCCCAGCAGACTTGCAATGAAGTCTGCTGGGAAACGAATTCTTTGAATGGCGAAGACCTGCTCGTTACGAGAGCAGCATTTCCAGGTCTTCCGCTGTCAAATCGGTTAAAGGAGTGTTTTCGCCTTCGAGGATGGCATCGGCCAGTTCTCGTTTCTTCTTTTGAAGTTCGAGAATCTTCTCTTCGACGGTATCCCGACAGATGAGTCGGTACGCAAACACCTGATTTGTCTGTCCAACGCGGTGTGCCCGGTCGATCGCTTGCGCTTCGACAGCAGGATTCCACCACGGGTCGAGCAGGAACACATATTCGGCAGCTGTCAGGTTGAGACCCAAACCACCTGCCTTCAGCGAAATCAGGAAGACCTTTGTGTCATCATCATTCTGGAACTGATCGACAACCTGTTTCCGTTTTCGTGTTTGCCCATCCAGGTACGCATACTTCACACCTTTCTCGTCGAGATGCTTCTTGACGATGGACAGCATGCTCGTGAACTGCGAGAAGACCAGCGACTTGTGTCCTTCTTCGATGAGTTCTTCAAGCTGCGGAATGAGGGTGTCAAGTTTGGCGTATCCATCATCCTCGCTTCCACGATCAAGCAGAGCAGGGTGGCACGCCGCCTGACGCAGTCGAAGCAGTGCTTCGAGAACATGCATGCGAGTTTTGCCCATCCCCTGTTCCTTGACGAGGCCAAGCAGTGAGTCTCGGTAGTGGTCGCGGAGTTCGGAGTACAGTTCCTGCTGGCGTTTTCCCATGCTGCAGTAAATTGTTTCTTCGAATTTTTCCGGCAAGTCCTTCGCAACTTCGCCTTTTGTACGACGCAGGACGAACGGCCGAACACCTGCGGAGATCAGCTGACGTGATTTTGCATTCGCAGCATCGGTCGCATGAGTTTTGAAGATGGAGCTGCGCCCGAGCATCCCGGGGTTCAGGAACTCGAAGATTGACCACAAGTCACCGAGGTGGTTTTCAATTGGAGTTCCCGAGAGGGCGACACGATGGTTGGCCTTCAAGAGTCGTGATGCTTTCGCAGCCTGAGACGACGCATTCTTAATTGTCTGTGCTTCGTCGAGCACAACGTAGTCAAACTCCTGATCTTTCACTTCCATGATATCGCGACGCAAGGTTCCGTAAGTCGTCAGGACGATATCTGTTTTCGGAATATCCGCAAAGCGGCTCGAACGTTCGGGGCCGGTGTATTCCAGAAACGTTAAGCCCGGTGCGAACTTTTGAATTTCTTGAACCCAGTTGAACATCAACGATTTCGGAACAACGACCAGTGACGGAAGTTTTTTCTTTCGCGTGGCGGCTCGTTCCTGGAACAGTGCCAGCATCTGGACTGTTTTTCCCAATCCCATATCGTCCGCCAGACAACCACCAAAGTGGTAGTCTTGAAGGAAGTGCAGCCAGCCCAAGCCTTCACGTTGATACGGACGAAGCTCTCCACCGAAGTTCTCGGGTTCTACACGTTCCTCGACACCATCAAAGGCGGCCAGCTTCGCTTTGAGTTCGAGATACTTCTCGTCAAAGTCCACAAATTCCTGGGCAGACAAGAGAGCGTCAACGATTCCAATTTGAGTTGTCGAGAACTTCAAGCCCTCTTCGTCGATCGTTCCCAGACCTGCCAGAATTCCGTACTGCTGCAACCACTCTTCCGGGAGGATTCCAAGTGATCCATCGTCGAGACGGATTGTTTGATCTCCCCGTGTTAAAGCTGCAAGGAGCTCGGGGAAGTTGGCTTTCCGGCCTTCAAAGTCGACATCTGCTGTCAACTCGAACCAATCAATTCCTGAGCGAACATTGAACTTCACCGATGCCGGCTGACGAACTTCTTTTCCATCGGCATGGACTTGCCATCCATCGGAAACCAGTTCACGAACCGAGCGCCCCAGTTCGCTGACCGGGATGTCAACGTCGTGAGCACTCTGGCGGTGATCCACCAGTCGGCGGAAGCCAAGCTCGTTCAGTTTTGACCAATACTCGAATTCCAACTCCTGATTTCTCAGCAGGCAGCGGCCTTCTTCTCTCTGAACAATCGCCCACTGCACGTTCGAGGCAGCGACACTTGTTCCGAGGTATTCGAATTCGATTTTTCCTTGAATCCGCTCGTGTCGCCAACCCCGTTTGCGCGGTGATCGAAAGACGAGTCTGGGGATTGGGTCAGGACGGACTTCTTCAAGCTGTAATGACTCTGGAAGATCCAGCTGAGGGAGAACCGGCATGTCGAGTAACCAGTCGACAAGATCCTGCTCTTCGCCATCTTTGGCACTGAGTTGATGCTCGCCTAACAGCATCGGAACCCAGTCGTAGGCTCCGAAATCTTCCAACTGATAGATTGCCTCGTTGGTCGCGACGAGTCCCCCCGGCAGAACGAGTTCGCACTCGGACAATTGCATTTTGTCCTCGCCCCGGCGAACTTCTCCTTTGAGTTGCCACGTCCCTTCTTCGTCATCCTGCCCGAGAACAAGACAAAGCTTCCACGCTTCGGACTCATCCCAAACCAGGGGAGTCCAGTCTTTCTCCGGGCTATTCAGATAACGGAGGCGTGCAGATTTTGACATCAACGGGAGAATCAAACTACAGAGTTCGTAAGGAACGCGGTAGCGAAAGATTGACGTTTGAAATTCCGCCTGCTGCGCCATCCAGCCAGTTCGCTCTGGAGTTCCGCCTGCTAGGAAAGCGAGAATGCGGCGGTCGTCGGCGTGTTCAATTTCTTCGAGACGGTTTGGCCTCAACTTGAGTGGTTTCAGCTTTCCCCATTGACCGTTACTTCGTCGTTGACGCTGAGATGTTTGAATGACAAGTTGCTGAGCTTTTTGGCTTTCAACGATATCGATTTCGAAGAAGATTTCTCGCTCACGCGATTCCGCCGTTGATCCCGATTGAGAAGATCCGGGCATCTCGGAGCGGAGTGACTGGAGCTTAACTTCCCAGTCGCGCAACTGCCTTTTGGAGGGCTTTGCAGATGTTGTCGTCGTCGCTGTCGTCGTAGAAGAAGAAGACGATGAAGATTTAAACAACTCCAGAGAGTCGAACTCGTCTTCGATTTCTTCAATCAGGTGTGATGGAGTATAGGTGGTGTCCGCTGCGAATGGCGGAATGTTGCCAGCGCGCGGAACTCCGGTCAGATACTCACCCTCGTCGACCGAAAGAATCGTAGCCCACAAGTGTTTACAGGCTGGTTCTTTAGCTTGTGCATCACCGACGCACGAGCAGAACATCCGCAACTCACCTTCCTGGCGGCTCAGATGTGTTTGATATTCGACTCCATCACGGACAATGCCATGCAGATCATCCGGTGAGACGCGTGCAATCGAGACTCGTTCTGCCTGAATATAGGCTTGTCCACGAAAGCGGATGTCTCCACGAAAACGACTTTCAAGAAGCTGTGCCAACGACACAAACGCCTCCTTGCCTTGGTATTTTAATGTCGAGCGAACATGCAAACCACGATCTGCAAACCTCGACGAAAATGAAAAATCAGAAAGGAACGCCCAAAATTTGGAGCGCATCCTACAAGCCTAATCGAATCGCACGACCCATTGCCAGAGAGCGCTCACGGGAATTTCACGATTCCCAAGAGTTCGCAAAGATGCGAACTTCAAAATCGGAGTTCACTGATTTGAACTCAGACACAATACTCGCGATCGATTACTTCGGAGCAAGTCTACTTGAGTCTTCAGCGTATTCTATGGTAACCAAACTTCCGCGGCAATGAAGCAAAAAAACGACTCCGCAAAGACAACACTGTGAAATGGCAGTTGAATCCAACGGCCAATCCGCCGCCGCAGTGCTCTGCGTTGAACTTCGTTTTATTCAATGCTCACAGGAATCCCATCCTGAATTGTCGGTCGCAGTAACTTCACTCCTAACTCATTTCGAATTCGTAAACTGTCACAACGTTTTCCAAAGTCTGCTGACGGCTCGTCTGGCATAACCGGGGCAGGGGTCTGGAGGTGTTTTGCCAACTCCGAATAAAACTCGAAGCGGCGATTCGGTCGCTCATCGCTGAGCAGATAGAGAGAGGAGGAAGGGGTTCCGCTCGCTAAAATGAATAAAACTTGCAGGATGTCGTCGACATGAATCAGGTTCAGCCACCCATCAGGGTTGCCTGAAATTGGTTTCTGTCCGCGTAATTGTTCTTTACGACCGATCAAACGCCCGGGGCCGTAAATTCCCGAGAGGCGTACGATTGTTGCATCACGATTTAGGTTGCGAGCGTAGACTTCATTGACAACTGCTTCTGCGTCGAGGCAAATCTGTCCACTCTCATTCGCTGGTTCGCAGGGTGTCTCTTCATTAACCCAATCACCGGTTGATTCGCCGTAGACACTCGTGCTGGAAACATAGATCAATCGCGGGATTCGATCAGCGATTTCACTCAGAACATTTTTCAATCCCGAGACATAGACGTCCCGTTTGTTCTCATTTGCACTTCGATCATACCCGACTGCATAAAGGCACAGGTCCGCTTGCGGTAATGCTTGCAACGACTTCGGCTCGAGAACATTCCCGATGACAGGTCGGATGCCAGCCAACTGCAAGGCTTCAGCGCGTTTCTGACTGCGAGTGAGTGCAGTCACTTGCCAACCACGCTCTACCGCCTGCTTTGCGAACCGCTCACCTACATACCCACAACCAATAATTAACACATGCATTGAAACTCACTTTGGAAATTGAGCGTGACTTCACGCATCAAGTCTGGAACGCGACTCATTTGTCTTTCAACCATGAATCTTACGCATTGCCCCACGTTTTGACGATCCGCTGGAGGACAGCATCCGCAGAATTCAAAACAGTTTTCCGCCAGGATTCTCCTGAAGGACAGAATGCCTCTCTGAGTTTCTGTTTCGCTGCTTGAAATGTTTTTGAACCTCGGTCTCCCCAATGATAGGCAGCGTTCTCTGCTCGTAAAGCTGCCAAAACTGAAATTGAGTGCGATGTTCCAAACTCCCAGCAGAGGGAAATCGCTGCGGGATGCTGATGGCGAATCCAGTGAGAGAGACTCCCTCGCGCGTTATAGGCCGATCCCAACTGCTGAGCGGGAAGGTTCGCTCCCAGAGACTTGTTCAACCAGTTCCGCTCTTTGGCGGCGAGTTCGTAGTCCAGCAAATACTCGAACGCACCACGTTTCCCGAGCCCAGAATGCAGGTCCAGATGTAGAACCGCCTCAGCGGACTGGAATTCCGGGAGGATTTGCGATTCAAAAAATCGCATCGTTTCAGCTGGTTCGCTTCCGCCATAAAACAGACCTAACGGAAAATCGTACTGGCCTTCGGCAATCGCCTGTTTCAAATTTCCCAGACCATATCGCATCGCTTTGGCAATGGCTTGCAATTGTGCCGGAAGCTCACGTTTCGGCCAGGACTTTGGATTCAGGAAGGGATCGAGTTTTCGGTAAAATTCATGCGAGCCTTCATAGAGCTCGCCAGTGATCAAGAAGTTGCGGTTGAGGTCAATGTTCGACTGGTCCATACGCCGAGATCGTGCGAATCCAAACGGGTTCAACGCATGCACAAGAACGATTTCAAGTCCACTTTGGGCGAACTTCTTCGCTTGGAGATTTTGCAGTGCTTGCAACTGGATTGCCGATCCAAAATAACCTTCGACGCCATGCAGGCCGGAACTGATAATGAGCCTTCTATCAGGTGATTCAGCACCAATACGAGCGACGTCCGTCCAGAGTTCTTCATCTCTCCCACCTTCGCGAGGGTGAGAACTTAGCGACCATCCCCGCTCTTTGGCTGTTTCGCAAAATCGCTCCCGTGCAGTGATGTAGTCCGCAGAAAATTGAGATTGGATGGTCAGAGCGTTGCTCCCTCTGATAGAAATTGAAACACCGATTTGACTACTATCACGCTAGGTAAATTTTCGTCAATCATACAGGACTCGATCACATGCGTAAGTTCCTTCTTTCATTGACCCTCTTGGCGATGGTGAATGGCCATCTCGCAGCTCAGGAAGCCGAGCCGGTCCAATTCGCAAAACCGCTCGCTCAACTGGAACTCCAGGATGGTGATTCCATTGTCTTCCTGGGAGACAGCATCACACATCAACGCCTCTACACGCAATACGTTGAGGATTATTTCTATACGCGGTTCCCGGAAATGCGGCTCAAAATTCACAACTCTGGAGTTGGGGGCGCACGTGCATGGGACGCCTTGCAACGATTTGACGATGACGTCGCTGCTTACAAACCGAAGTACGTTACAGTTTTGCTGGGGATGAACGATGGAACCTACGTTCCTTACCATGACGAAACATTTCAAACGTACCGACAGGACATGATCAATGTTGTCGACCGGATTCAGGACATTGGAGCGACTCCAATTTTGATGACGCCGACCATGTTCGATGCCCGCGCTGCTCGACTGAACCCGCGCCGGAAACGCGATCCCGACGCAACAGCTCTCTACAATTCCGTGCTGGCCTACTACGGAACATGGTGCCAGGAGATCGCCACAGAACGGGGGCTGGGCTTCGTTGATATGTGGTCACCGCTGAATCAAATCACGTTCAATCAACGGAAAACAGATCCCAACTTCACCCTCATTGCTGACGCCGTTCATCCAGGAGCTGCAGGGCAAGTGGTGATGGCGACCGCCATGATCGACAACCTGGGACTTCCACGACGTGTCTCGAATATCAAAATCTCCAAAGCTGCCAACGGCGACTGGGCAGCGAAGGTGACTGGGGGAGAAATTACCGAAATCAAAGAAACAGAGGACGGCATATCCTTTCATTGGGAAGCTGATTCACTCCCGTGGGTCCTTCCGGAAGAAGCTGCAGAAGGTGTCAAACTGACACGCCTGGGACATCGCCTCAGCGGGGAAATGCTCGAAGTCCACGGACTCAACCCGGGAAAATACGACCTTCTCATCGATGGCCAAAAGGTCGGAACGTATGACTCGACAGCTTTAGGTCGACATATCGAATTGCAAGGCAATGCGAAGACACCCCAATACCAGCAAGCGCTCGCCGTTGCGATGAAGAATAAAGAACGCAACGAAACCGTTATTGGGGAGTTGCGGAAGGAATGGCTTGGTTTTCAGCGATATGCCCGAACCAGAAGAAGTGCTGAAGCGGCTCCAGATAATGAGCAACTCCAGAAGCAGCTGAAAGTTCAAGAAGCTGGTGTCGAGGGGATCGTCGAACGGTCTGCAAAGCTAACAGCTGATGCGACGGCTCTCGAAGACGAAATCTTTGAGATGAACACTCCGCCAAAGCGAGAATACGTCCTCAAATTGGCGAACTGATCTTTTCCGATTCTGCATTAACCGCCTAAACTTACAGTCCCGAAGACAAAATGTTTTCGGGGCTGTTTTTGTTGTTGCGAAGAAAGATGTACGGATTCTGTCTCGCGGAGATGTGCAATTTGCCACATGAGAAGCACTCTTTGCGGGAATATCATTGCGGCCTGTGAAAACTCCTCACACACTTAACTCCTGACTTTCCAGATGCATCACGGAAGAAGCATTCCCTGGACTCTCGTCGCCGTTCCGATCATCACCCTGCTTTTGTTGTTGCTGGGGATTTCGGGAATCGGTCGTGGAGACGAACTTGCAAGTGCAGGGGTGTACGCACCTCGTCAGGTAATGTGGCTGTTCTTTGCAGCCGCTGCGATGGTTGCCAGTTTGGTTGTTCCTTTTCGGCAGCTGAAAGAGTGGGCTTACCCAGCTCTCATTTGCACGATCGTCATGTTGGTCGCGGTTTACTTCTTCCCTCCTCGCAACGGAGCCCGACGCTGGATTCCACTCGGATTCATGTATTTGCAGCCTTCAGAGCTTGCCAAAGTCGCCTACGTTCTGGCGATCAGCCGTTACCTGATGTTCCGTGAAAATCATCGAACCGTTGTTGGATTGATCGTTCCTTTTCTGATGACCTGTGTCCCCGTAATTCTCATCCTTCGCGAACCTGATCTGGGGACTTCGTTACTCCTGTTTCCAGTGCTGTTTGCGGTGTTGTTTGCAGCGGGGGCCAGGTTTCGACATCTCTTAACAACAGTGATCGCTGGGGTATTGATCCTGCCGATGCTCTGGTCTGTCATGAGTGTTGAGCAGAAGTCTCGCGTGACAGCAGTCTTCCGGCAACGTGACTCAGGCTCACCACAAACCGGTGATGGCTATCACTTGTGGCAATCGAAGCAAATGCTCGCACTAGGCGGAAAATGGGGGAGTTCCGTCGACGGGATGCCGCTTGACGACCCGGCTGCTTATCGGCTTCCCGCCGGACGAACCGACTTCGTTTACTGCCTGATCGGTGAAAAGTGGGGGCTTCCGGGGACACTGGGAGTGCTGGCACTTTTTGCAGCGTTCTGTTTATGCGGACTCCACATCGCAGCGAAGACACGTGACCCGTTTGGTCGGCTTGTTGCAACGGGAATCGTCGCCATGATCGGGACGCAGGCACTCTTTAACATGGCAATGACCGTCGGTCTGGCGCCCATTACCGGACTGACACTACCGCTCCTCAGCTATGGTGGTTCATCTTTAGTGACGACATGTCTGAGCATCGGTCTCCTCGCCAACATCGCCCTTCGCCCCGGCTACGACCTCGCCGGCCAACCGTTTCAGTTCGATGGAAAATGAGTCCCTGAGGAATTGACAAGTTGAGTTTCTATGAATCGTTCCTGTAGAAGTGAGTAGAACGACAGCTCTATGAAGCACCAACGCCTGACACTGAAAAGGCAACGAGTACAGCCGACGGATGCGACCGGTTGCGGCTGGGCATTTTTCGCGTTGTTGTTCGCGATCTTCTTTGGTCAGTTTTCAGTTTGGGGCGGAGTTCTGCTGTTGCTCACCATCCCATTCTGCCTGATCTGGCAAGTCTGGAGGTGGGTTGCTCTCTGGAAGGTTCACCAAGCTGTCTTGAAATGGTGCAAAGAGCATTATCCTGATGCTGGAGGGTCGCCCATCGTGGATTTGATGTTTGCGATCACAGAAGAGACTTCAGTTCCAATCGAGTCGATGCAACCAACAACATCGCTCGACTCACTGAACTCTGAGCTAAAACTGTTCGATGAGGAGATCGCTGAACGATTCACTCGGCAAAACCAAGAGATCCCGGACGATTTTCTACAAGAGTACTACGAACTTGAAATTGGTATCGATTTCGAAACTGAACAGAGTGAAATCGAGAATGTCACGCTCGATCAAGTTCGAAACGAACTCCGCCTCAACTTGATCTTTGGGCTGCTCCATGATGCCCGAATTCTGGATCTGAATGCAGAAGATTTCGAGGGTGCAACTCTGGGACAGTTAGTTCAATTTGTGGTCACCGAGACACGACGTAAGCAGATTCGAACCTGATGGTGACGTTCAGCCTCGTGGGGTGCGGCTCATAGAGTCGGGGAAGGGGACTTCACGGGCACAAGAAGCATTGAAAATGCTCTTGCAGATTCGAACTTGATGTTGGCGTTCAGCCTCGTGGGGTGCAGCTCATAGAGTCGAGGAAGGAGACTTCACGGGCACAAAAAGCATTGGAAATGCTCTTGCTGCATAAAAAAAGCCGAGGGGATAAATCCCCTCGGCTGAAACATATTCATGATTTATTCATCGTGAAAAAGCCACGTTACTTCTGAAAGTGGCAGCGGCTCATTTCACGAGGCGTTTGGATTATTCCTCTTCGCCATCGTAATCGTCGTCGTCTTCGTCATCACTTTCGTCTTCGCTGTCGGTGAGACCTTGCTCAGCGAGAACAGCTTTGCGAGAGAGTTTGACGCGGTTTTGGTCATCGACAGCAATCACTTTGACATCAATCGCTTCGCCAACTTTAACGACATCGGCAACAGATTTCACGAACCCGTCTGAGAGTTCGCTGATGTGCAGCAGGCCATCTTTTCCAGGTGCGATTTCAACGAAGGCTCCGAAGTCTTTGATCGAACTTACAGTTCCGCTGTAAATTCGGCCGACTTTGATCTCTTCGGTGAGTGCTTCGATGTGAGCGAGTGCTCCTGAACAAACTTCTTTGCTGTTTCCAGAAATCGTGATTGTTCCATCGTCGACAATGTCGATTTGAGCTCCGGTGCTCTCCTGAATCGCGCGGATTGTTTTGCCGCTTGGTCCGATCACAAGGCCAATTTTCTCTGGATTGATCTTGGTCGTAACGATACGAGGTGCTGAATCGGGAAGTTCCGGACGAGGACGACGAATCGTGGAGAGCATGGTTCGCAGCAGTTCTCGGCGGGCAATTTTCGCCTGCTCGAGGGTCTTGCGAATAATCTCTTCGTTGATCCCGTCGATCTTGAGGTCCAATTGAATCCCGGTGATTCCTTTTTGTGACCCGGCGACTTTGAAGTCCATGTCACCGAAGTGATCTTCGTCACCGATGATGTCGGTCAACAAAACGTAATCATCACCCTCTTTGATGACACCGACTGAGATTCCAGCAACCGGTTGGCTGATTGGAACACCAGCTGCCATCAGTCCCAATGTCGCACTGCAAACCGATGCCATCGAGCTCGATCCATTTGATTCGAGGATGTCGGAGATGATGCGAATCGTGTATGGGAAGGCTTCTTTCTTCGGGAGCACTGGAACGATTGAACGCTCAGCCAATGCACCGTGACCGATTTCACGTCGACCCGGTCCACGAATCGGACGGCATTCGCCAACGGAGAATGATGGGAAGTTGTAGTGCAGGTAGAAACTCTGACTGGTTTCGTCAAAGAGCCCATCCACACGTTGCTCGTCGCGAACGGTTCCGAGAACAACTGTTGCCAACGATTGCGTTTCGCCACGTGTGAACAGGGCTGAACCGTGAACAACCGGAAGTAAGTCGACTTCACAGTCAATTTGACGCAAGTCTTCTGTTCCACGACCATCGAGGCGTTTGCCTGCCATGGTCAACGAGCGGCAAGCTTTCATGTCGATTTGGTAGAAGGCTTCCTTCAGATCGCCAAGCGTTCGGCCATCTTCAAGTTCTGTTTCATCACCGGGGAAATACTTCTCGATGACTGCGTCACGGACAGCTTTTGTCGCTGCTGAGCGTTCTACTTTTTTGGTGTTCTGACGAGCCTCTTTGATTTTTCCGGAGAATTCTTTCTCTACAATCGAGAGCCATGGATTCTCTGGTGGAGCTTCGTAGTCGAAAGGCTCGATACCGGCCTTTTTGAAGAGTTCAGTTTGCATTTTGCAAATTTCGATGACCGCTTTGTGCCCGAACATGAGGGCGTCGACCATCTGGTCTTCAGGGATCTGATCTCCGAAGCCTTCGATCATCAAAACGGACTCTTTGCTTCCCGCCATGACAAGGTCGAGGTCAGACTCTTTCATTTGCTCCACAGTCGGGAACAGAATGAATTCGTCGTCGATCATCCCGACGCGAACACCTGCAATTGGTCCCTGGAATGGAAGGGGAGAGACGCCCAAGGCTGCGGAACCACCAGTGATGGCCCATACATCGGGATCATTTTCTCCGTCGCAAGACATCACGTTGATCATGACCTGCACTTCGTCGCGAAACATCTTCGGGAAGAGCGGGCGTAATGGACGGTCGGTCAATCGGCAGGTGAGAATTTCACGTTGTGTTGGTCGACCTTCGCGTTTGAGGAATCCCCCGGGAAATTTTCCGGCAGCTGCGAATCTTTCGCGATAATCAATCGTCAAAGGGAAGAAGTCTGTCCCTGGTCGAGATGGCCCTGTTTGTGAAGCGATGAAGAGAGAGGTGTCGCCGTATTGAAGAAGAATCGACCCGCTTGCCTGCTTGGCAAGCTGACCGGTGGTCAACGTCAGTGTCCGGCCGGCAATTTCTTTTGAAACCTGAACTTTTTTACTCACAATATTTTCCTACTAGTGCGGATTTGTGAATGGTGTAGCACGCAGAACTTTAAGAAACGCTGCGCAATCAAAACCGCGGGTGCAAAATGAATTAGCAAAATGCTAAAAACAACAAAAACAATACAGAAATTACGATTGATTTCTTTGAGAAATACAGATCGTGCTTCTCGAACAGGGGAGCATCACGGCTGACCTAAAGCGAACGTTGCCAAAATATTCTGCCCTCTGATTCCGGGCTTGTTCCCGGTTGGACCTGAAGTGACACGACTCTCGAAGTCTTCCACAGACTCACTCACCTGCTCATCAAACGTCGCTGAAGCCAACTCAGCCTTGAATGTGAATGCTAGAGTCTTTCCAGCTCTTTCCTTGCCAGTGAAGATCGTTTTACGACTTCATTGACTGTTCGTCACGAGTGCGGAAAGCCAAAACAAGTGCTGAAATCGCTTTAGACGCTTCACGAAAGTGATGATCATTGAATTCGGAGAATCGAAAAAAGCCCTGCCACGAAAATCGTGTCAAGGCTCATCGGTTGCTCAATCAATCAGATGGTTCAACATCTGATACACAAACTTCTTGTCCGAATTGCAGACCATAAAAATCCCTTACCAGCAGACATCCCGGGACCAGTAACGACCTGACTCGGACACGTCTTGAACTGGGGCTACTTGCGGATTCCCAAGCGGGTGATCAGGTCAACATAACGACCTGGGTCTCTTTTCTTGACATAATCCAGAAGACGACGACGACGGCTAACCATCATCAACAAACCTTTGCGGCCTGCATGATCCTTGTTGTGCTCTCGCAAGTGCTCAGTCAACGCATTGATACGATGAGTAAGCACAGCAATCTGCACATCCGGTGAACCAGTATCGGTACTGGAGTTCTGGAACTCGCTGACCAGTTCCGTTTTACGTTCTTTCGTAATTGACATTCCACTCGGCTCCTACGCCGCTTTTGCCACCGGTGTGGCAAACTCTCTATTGAAATAACTGTTTTTCAAACAAGTTGGGGACTTTATCAGCTTTTGAGACCAAATCAAGAGTCCCGGCAAACGCTCTCGGTCAAAAAATCAGGTTGAATCAATTTGATGTCACGAAAACCCCGGATTTCGAAGAATGTTTTCAAGCTGAGAGTGGTAATTATTAATAGGGGATGGTTTGCCTGTACAGGTGCATCCACTCATTGGGGAAGATTTGATTGAATACCGATCGATTTTCACCTATGA
This sequence comes from Thalassoglobus sp., assembly GCF_048270125.1. NCBI lineage: Bacteria > Pseudomonadati > Planctomycetota > Planctomycetia > Planctomycetales > Planctomycetaceae > Thalassoglobus > Thalassoglobus sp. The sequence continues at coordinate 48,230 of NZ_JBLWTN010000036.1, forward strand.
TATCAAGCTCGAGGTGAATGACCTCAGATTCTGTACTCTCTTGAGAAATAAGGGGTTTCGACGATGTCGAAAGCAATGCGAGATATGCCTGCTTGGGGTATCAGCCTGGTGATCAACCTGTCGATCCTTGCTGCCTTCAATTATATCGTCCTGGAGTCTCAGAAAGACCTCGACAGCACGACGATCACCAGTGTGGTCGACGACAAATTGCAGGAAGAAGAACTCCGGTTCAATGAAACTGCGATGGATCAGGTCGGAACCGACGGAACTGGCGTGAGCATGTCGCCATCCTTGCAGGTTGCGACCGCTGTTGCTGATAAGGCAGAATCGCGGGAGCAGGAATTCGACGAGGTCTTTAATCCAGAACTTCGCGATTTTGCCAGCGAATCCATTGATCACACATCAGAAGATCTTGCTCAGGAATTCGAAAACAAAGGGACCAGCGACAAGGTTGAAGGTGGCGTCGAAGGAGCTTTGGATCGTGCTGCCTATGAAATTCGCAACTCTTTGCGGTCTCGCAAGACAATGGTCATTTGGCTGTTCGATGCATCTGGCTCTCTTGATGAACGCCGGGAAGCGGTCGCCAATCGCTTCGACAACATCTACAAGCAGGTTGGTGAAACGGGCGACACCGATTCTCTATACACTGTCATCGCTTCGTTCGGCGAAAAAGCAAATCTTCACACACCAGAGCCACTTCAAGACTCTGCTAAATTGAGCGAAATTGTTCGCAAGGAGATCAAGAAGGACGAGTCCGGAAAGGAAATGGTCTTTTCAGCCGCCAAGATGACCCTGGAGAAATTCCAGAACTGGCATCGCAGCAAAGGCCCCTGGAACAAGCTCGTTTTCATCATTACAGATGAAAAAGGGGATGACGCGGACCAATACCTTGAAAGCGTCATCACACTTGGGAAACGAACGAACACACGCTTCTTTACCATCGGAAACGCAGCCATCTTCGGTCAGCTGAAAGGCTACGTGGAGTACACATTTGAAGATGGGTATGTTGACTATCTGCCTGTAGATCAAGGACCGGAAAGTGCGTTCCCTGATGCCGTTCAACTCCCATTCATTGGAAGTGGACAAGACTGGAAGCTGAAGCAGATGTCTTCGAGTTATGGGCCATACGCCTTGACTCGCCTCTGTGCAGAAACCGGTGGAATGTACTTGATCACTCAGGAAACACGCGGATACAACTTCGATCGGGCAATCATGAGAAGATACGCTCCTGATTATCGTCCTGTTCGCGTCATCAAACAAGAAATCGCCAAGAATGGAGCGAAACGGGCATTGGTGAATGTTGCAGAAATGACATATCGCTCAAGCTCACCGATTCCGGAGCTGACATTCCGTGGCTACAACGACAACATTCTCCGTACTGATATCACGGAAGCTCAAAAACCCGTTGCTGAAATCGACTACGAATTAAAACGTCTCTACGATGGTCTCAGTACCGGAACTAAAGATCGAGACGCTTTGCGAGAACCTCGATGGCAGGCCGCCTTTGACCTTGCAATGGGACGTATTCTGGCAATGCGTGTCCGGTACTTTGGTTACAACACCATGCTGGCAAACATGCGTGTCACGCCGAAGCCATTTGCAGATGAGAAAAGCAACATGTGGCGACTTGTCCCTTCAGATGAAATTCTGACAGGACCGGAAATGCGAAAAGCTGCCGCGTCCGCCAAGGAATACCTTAAGCGAGTCATTGACGATCACCCCGGAACTCCCTGGGCGATGCTCGCGACCAGAGAACTCGAAATGGACTTGGGTTGGTCTTGGGAAGAGTACAGCGAAGCAATTCCCGGTTCAAACGGAATGCTCCGTGCAAATCAGGAAGAAGTCGCCCGACTCCTCCTCGCCGATGAAGAACGCCGAGAAGTCGCTCGGCAAAAAGCTGCCAAACCACGCGCAAGACCGAAACTGTAAATTCGCTTGAACTCTCGCTCTGAAGGTTCAACCTCTTACCTAAATCTCTCAGCTGCCGTACAATCTGGAGAGGACGTCTGCATGGAAGCATGTCCTGTCATTCGTTTTCATTAAAAGCTATCGTTTGGGCCACCTGAATGTTGGACTGATATTTCAATTGATTTGAGACATGACATGCTCGGAAAAAGTGCTCCCCCAATTATTATTTCCATTGTTGTCCATGCAGCACTGCTTGGCGCAATGGCATTTTATAAGCTTCAACTCAACGACGAGTCTGATGTCGTCGCTGTTGAAACTGTCATTGCGGACGAGCGTGATCAGCAGGAGTTTGAGCAAGAGCTGACAACGGACATGAACGTCTCTGAGAATCTGTCCGTACAGTCCGGCGGGATGGTCACAACGAATCTTGGCTCAGCTGCCGCTTCGCCAGTCGCTCAGACGAAAATTGAAGCCTCTGAGGCCCTGAAGGACCCAGAGATCAACGTCACCACGATTGCTGATATCTCACTCCCCGGTCTAGGCGAAATTGCAGTCGATTTGGGGGAAGGCGAAGTCTCCGGGGAAGTCGGAGCACGGGTTGAAGGGTACGGGGCAGCGATGCACCGGATCACTCTTGAACTGACTCGCATGATGAAAAAGCAGCCCGTCATGGCAGTCTGGCTTTTCGATGCATCAAGCAGCCTTGCCGACGACCGTGAAGAGATTCAAAACAACTTCGATAAAATTTACGAAGAGCTCGACATCGCCAAGAAGCAAGCGACTTCGGGCAAACAGCGTTACGCTGCACTTGAGACAATGATTGCCAGCTTCGGAGAAAAAACTTACCCACATCTGAAGAAGCCGACGGGCGATCTAGATGAAATTCGTAAAGCGATTGGTGAGATCAAAGAAGATCCAACCGGAAAAGAAAATATGTATACCGCGATTGCGGGTGCAATCGACCAGTACTCTGTTGGGGCCAAACGATCGGATCGTAAGCTCGCCATCATTGTCGTCACAGATGAAACCGGTGACGACGAAGCGATGCTCGAAGAAGTTATTGCGAAAGCAGAACGTGCTGGCTCCCCAGTCTACTTCCTCAGCCGCGAGGCGATCTTTGGGTATCCTTACGCACAAGTTCGCTGGGTCGACGAAGAATCCAAACTGCCATTCTGGATTCGAGTTGATCGCGGACCAGAAACCGCCTTCCCGGAATGTTTGCAGTACGATGGATTCCACCGTCGTTGGGATTCCGCATCAAGTGGGTTTGGACCTTATGGGCAAGTCCGCCTTGCCAAGAGATCTGGGGGGATTTTCTTCCTGCTCAACAGTGAAGAGAAGAACATGACTGGTGCTTTGGCGCAAACACAGAGAAAGTTTGACGATCTCGCCATGAAAGAGTACGAACCTTTGCTGTTGTCTCGCCGAGACTACGAGGCATCGCGAAACAAAAGTGAATTCCGCAAAACGATCTGGCAGGTCATTGTCGCCCTCAACCCGCACGCAGGGTATGACCCTCAACTCAATATCCGTCATGATCACTACCCTATGGATATTGCTGAATTCAAAGCTGAAGGAAAGATCCAGTTCGACAAGGTCGTTCGAGCAATGGCCAAAGTCCAGGAAGGGGTCAATCGACTCGAAAAGGTAAAGTCACTTCGAGAAGAGGAACGAGAGCCACGTTGGCGCGCGGCTTACGATTTAGCTTACGCTCAGCTCCTGTGCTATCGAGTTCGTCAGTTCCAATACCTGCTTGCTCTCGACAAGCATGTAAAAGAGAACCCGAAGCCCAAAGACCCGAAGGACAATGAGTGGATCAAGGCATACACCAAGAATATGCTTCCACCTGATGAGCAACAGGTGAAGGCGACGAAGGTTGACATGGAAGAGCTCGAGAAGCAAAAAGCTCTTGCTTTCAAAATGTACGATCTGGTGATCAAAGAGCATCCAGGCACTCCTTGGGCACAACGTGCTCAGGCAGAAAAAAGTTGGGGGTTTGGAGTAAAATTCGAGAGTCGGTACTGGAGCCCCAGGTACGATGATCCGAAAGTCCAGGCTCGTGTTCCAAAGTTTTAATGGTGTCGTCCTCGACAAAATACTAACGACCGAAGAAACTCTCTTCGGTCGTTTTTTTGTTCCAATTCATTGTGTGATTTCGAGCATCGAGGTGCATCTCCAACACCACGATGTGAATTTTCTAGAGCAGTTTGCTCTATCATGTACCCGTGAAGAACGCGTTTCATTCGAAAAGTTGCTGCTCGCCACGAGGCAGATCGCGAATGCCAATTCGAAAAATGCTATAAAGGATTGAGGAGACCAATGCCTGATAACTGGACAACAGTCGGACAAACGCAGGACGGCCAGGAATATGGACGTCTTCAGCTGCAAAATGAATATCTCCGTGTGAATCTGACCAATGCCGGGGCGTCGGTCGTGTCAGTTGAAGCTCCTGACAAAGCAGGGAACTGGGCAAACATCACAGTCACGGCTCCTGATCTCGAATACTATCTGTCGAACCCGTCATCTCTTGGAGCCACTCCGGGACGCTTCGCAAATCGAATCGCCCGTGGGCAATTTGAACTCGACGGAAAGACTTACAACCTTGCGATCAACAACGGTCCCAACCACTTGCATGGTGGAACCAAGGGGTTCGCGAAGAAAGTCTGGCAGCTACTTAACCCGCAGCAAGATCAGGTCACGTTTCGTCTCGTCAGCCCTGATGGAGATGAAGGCTACCCGGGAGAACTCACTGTCGATGTCGTGTATCGTCTTGATGGACACGACCTTGTCATGGAATACAGTGCAACAACAGACGCCCCGACTGTGCTCAACCTGACGAATCATACTTATTGGAATCTCTCAGGCGATGGGGAGGTGTATGATCATGTCCTCAAGCTGTACGCGGATCGAGTCCTGGAGAACGACGCCGACGTCCTTCCGACTGGAAAGGTTCTTGATGTTGCAGAGACTCCCTTCGATTTCCGATCTCCAAAACGCATTGGGGAAGACATCGACAAGGTCGGCAATGGGTACGACAACTGCTTCCTGATTAACCGTTGGAATCAGTCACTCAAACTTGCGGCTGAAGTTAGCGATCCACATTCCGGACGCACGATGAAAGTGCTCACCACCGAGCCAGGCGTTCAGCTCTACACCGCTAACCATTTCAACAAGAGTGAAGCGACAGCGGGGAAAGATCGGCACACCAGTTTTTGTCTGGAATGCCAACACCTTCCCGACACTCCTAACCACAAGCACTTCCCGACAACAGTCCTTCGCCCCGGCGAGACCTATTCGCAACAAACGGTTTACCGCTTTGGCATCGTCGAATAGAACTGTTTACTACGAGGCGGAACTGCAAAGCCAATTCGAAAAATTTGAGAGTGCAGCGACCTGTGTCTCGGTAGCTGACAGAACTTATTGGTTCCAGCCTTCCACGTAATCGTCGCTAAAGAGAAGTTGAAGACGTTCTGCGCGGTCGTCGCCTTCGCTGGCGACGATTTGAATCGCGTCCGCAAGCTGTTTCATTCGTGAATCGTTTTGGACATCACTTGCTCCGTCCGCCCGATGAATTCGGTCCAGCGCGGCTGCCAGATTCAGAAGCTCACAGCGCATCTCGAGAAATTGACGTTCAAAGATATCTTGAGCAGATTGCAAACTTGGCATCGGATTCTCCTGTCAGTGATTATTCTGCTTTGGAAGATGCTGCCTGTTCGACCATGCGAACAGTCACACCTTGCTGAGCCATATATTCTTTTGTTTCCTGAATTGTGAACTCACCGTAATGGAAGATGCTCGCAGCCAGTGCCGCACTCGCACCACCTGCGGTGACTGCATCACATAGATGCTGAGGATGTCCGGCTCCACCGCTGGCAATGACCGGAATGTTCACAGCCTCGGAAACGGCTTTCGTGATCTCGATATCGAAACCATCCTTCGTGCCGTCGGCATCCATGCTCGTCAGGACCAATTCTCCAGCTCCCAGACGCTCTACTTCTTTCGCCCATTCAACAGCATCAAGCCCCGTCGGCTTCCGACCTCCATTGACGTGGACGTCCCAATAGACTTGCTCGCCCTCGCCGTTCTTGCCCGGTCTCGGTCGGACTCTCAGGTGCTCAGGGACTGATTCGGGGATTGTAGCCCCTGCAACCGGGACTCTTTTGGGGTCGATGTTGACGACGATGCACTGGCTCCCAAATCGCAGGGCCGCCTCCTTGACGAAGTTTGGATCAGTGACAGCTGCACTGTTAATTGAAACTTTGTCGCACCCGGCACTCAGTAGCTTTCGAATATCATCAAGTGTGCGAATCCCTCCACCGACAGTCAGCGGCATGAAGACGACTTCACTTGTGCGAGCGACTACGTCGAGAATGATATCCCGTTCTTCGTGGCTGGCGGTGATATCAAGGAAAACAAGTTCGTCAGCCCCCTCATTTTCATATCGAGCAGCGATATCCACCGGGTCTCCAGCATCGCGCAGGTTGAGAAAGTTCACACCTTTCACAACTCGGCCAGCGTGAACGTCTAAACAGGGAATGATTCGCTTCGCCAACATAATGTGATCTCAGCAGGGAGTGATCGTTTTGTGAAGGACCGATTCGAAAACCAATTTCGTAAGACAGCGCGCAAATATGTGCGATTTTCCACATAAAAGCACTCTCTACGAGCACAAGGAGCACGGAAGTGTTCTAGAACTGGTCTCAAAACTTGCTGTTCACTTCTCCGGCACAGAGAAAGGTTGCAATTCCATAGGTTTTGAGACTGCTTCTAGCGAATGGCTTAAGTTCCGAGACCAAGTTCGACTTTTCGGATCAGTACCAAAGTTTGTCCAGAACAGTCATGATATTCTTCAATGCCTTAAATCACAACGAATGATAAAATTGACGCTTTATGGTTGAGTCTGCATACTGACACTTCGGCTGAGACTCACCCTGCAGCAAATCCGATATTGGTCTTTACAGCAGCACCAGCATTTAAAATGCTTGAGACCGATAAATCCCAGAGATGAATAAGGAAAGTTTGATGTTCGACCCGGCGATGTTTCAACGCAGTGCAGATGTTCGCGGTGTTTACCCAAACCAGATCAATGAAGAACTTGCCTGGCTCTCCGGAAAGTATCTCGTTCGCAGCTTGCGAAAAACGTTGGGGGAAGATTCTACGCCCGGGATTCTCGTTGGTCGAGATGGAAGGACGTCATCGCCAGCTATTTATGCTGCTCTGATTCAAGGGATCTCCGCTGAGGGAGGACGTCCGATCGCCAGTGGGCTTGCCACGACCGACATGATTCAATGGGGAGTCGGGGAGGGGACATGCGGTGCTCATGCCGGAGTCATGATCACTGCTTCTCACAACCCAGCTGAGTACAACGGCATTAAAAGTGTTTTCAAAAATAAAGAGACCGGCGGGGTGGACCTTATGCGTCCGTCCGATCATCTTGCTCCACAATTTGAAGAAGATGGCGACGACGGCTCCGCGACCGACTCAGTGACTGCACCGTTTCCAACAGCTGGCAAGATGAGTCTTCAAGAAGATTTTGTGGAAGCCGCTTTGTCTCGCTCGGACCGCCTGGGCGACTCCTCCGGGAAAATCGTCCTCGATCCCGGGAATGGAGTCGGCGGATTGTTTCGGCCACTCCTGAAAACAGCCCTGGAACGACGCGGTGCAAAAGTTGAGTTGCTCGCAGTGGCTGAGCAGATCGATGGTCGATTTCCTACGCGCCCATCCAATCCCGGCCTGCCAGGAGCGGTTGCGTTGTTGCAAGAAACTGTCATCGCAGAAGGGGCTGCTTTCGGGGCTGCCTTCGATGGCGATGCCGACCGAGTCTTCCTGGTTGATGAATGGGGTCAGTTCGTTTCGGGGTCGGTCATGCTGGCTGCCTTAGCCAAAAACATGGTCGAAAAGAACAATAACAGTGGGACCGTAGTCTACTCGGCAGTCTCTTCGTGGATTGTTCCAGAAACAGTTCGCGCCGCAGGAGGGCAGCCGATTCTCTCCCGCGTTGGTCAAGACGCTGCCAAGGTTGCACTCGCAAAAACAAAAGCAGTTTTCGGTGGTGAATCGTCCGCTCACTACAACTTCCCCGACACATACTGTTTAGACTCTGGGTTGTTTGCGATGGTCACGTTCTGGGACATGCTTCTTGAATCCGGACTGAGTTGCTCGCAACTCCTCGGGCAACTCAAGCCATGGCCGAATAGCGGAGAGGTCAACCTCCGAGTTGAATGTGCCGATTGGAAATCGATGAGTACCGAAGTCATTGCCGCGATCAAAACGGAATTCAGCGATGACTCAAAAAACAGCTACGTGCTCGATATCGACGGCGTAAGTGTCTTCAATCCAAGAGTCCCTGAATACGCAACCACGGACGACGTCTTCACAATCGACCAACAGGGTGACCCGACCGGACGGATCTATCGACAGGTTGAGGATTACACTCCTGATTGGTGGTTCAATGTTCGAGCATCCAATAACGAACCGTTGCTACGGTTGAACTTCGAATCCCGAGACGGCTCTGAAGTCGCTGGACGAACTTACTCACTGATCTCCAGAATCCGTGAACTCTGCGGCGATCGAGCCAAAATTTCTGTCCAGGATTGGGGAAACCTGAAGTAACAAGAGCAAAGTCAATTTTGGACTTCACACGCATTGCCTGTGCTGAAACTCCTTTAGCCGGACACTTGAAGTGTCCGGCTTAAGGAATAAAGGATATCGTATTCGCCTTTGGTCTCCTGACGTTGTCGGTCAGTTCAAACGCTTCTGAAAAAGTTGAACGACCCTTCCCATCGAACCGTTTCATTTTGTTAACAAATTTACTTCTTCTTTGAGTCGCTCTTGCGACGGTTGTCATTTCGCGGAGAGTGGTTGTCTTCGTTGTCTGGGTTTGGTGAGGTCCCGGAATCGGTATCACTCACCAGGAGATTTGTGCGAGCAAAAAGACTGATAAGACTATCGTTTTCATCTCCCAATGCGATTACAACATCGTTGAGTTCAACTCCCATGAGGACAACGCGATCATCGCCTCCGCCAAAGTCGACGCAGAGGTTCGGTTTGCGACCTGCCGGAATGGTGACAGTTGTTTCGCCGTTCACCAGACTTCCATCGCTTGCAATGATGGTGATTCCGAACTCCGATTCTATCACCATAACGGAGTTGTTTTCTCGATTTCCGGTCATGTGAATTCGATTGCTTTGGTCATCAAACTCCACAAGTATATCGCTCTCCTCCATCGTACCTGTGAAAAACGGATTGACAGAAGTCTTGCGAACAGTCGTGTTCGCGAGGACAACTTTTCGCAGCGAAATGTTGTCCAGATCGATTATCGCTTCAACCAACGATGACTTCAGATCGGGATCGTTTGTATGATAGAACTCATCTGCTGACTGAAGACGGGAAAACTGATCGAGCAGGACTGTCCGGATGAGTAACCCAGTGCTCCCCCCGGAGACATGATCCTCTGCCAGTCCACCAACCCAGGCATCCACGTTATCAACGGTTCCATACAAGTTTTCTAACTCCGTTTGTATAGTGGCGTCGCTTGTTATTTCAGCGAATTCTGTCACGCGAGAGAGGCCAAAAGCTTCCCGCATTGAGTTGTAGTCGGAGAGACCATGGTCTCGACCTCGCTGGATATTGAGTGCCGCCAAATCGAATCCTCCAGATCCCGCAGGACCAAACAGGAACGTTCGCAAATCGCTGACGACTTTCGTGTCGATTTCCTGGCAAGGGCTCAGCGGCAGGCCGGCAAGAAGTTGATCGACATTTGCAGGATTGTCCATCAGAAAGGTCGGATTGAAAAACGCTTCGGAGAGACTCATTGTACCGCTTTCACCAACCTCGATATTCGTCGACAGCATACTGTGCCCGAAGCGATAACATGCTGTCGCAAATTCGGTCGATATCGAAGGGACCGACGGAGAGGCGACGGGATTCAAAGCTGCCCCTTCGCCAAGCAGGGCAGGGATGAATTCGTTGTATGAAATCTGCTGCAATTCCGCCTGAACGATTTTCCTCGCTAATTGATAAATTTGCTCGTCGCTGGCATCAGGATCGAGCAACTTAATGAGATAACACAACCGATTGTGCTCTCGGATGAAGAGTGTGTGCAGCGAGGTCAAAACAACATTTTCGTTTCCACGAATATCACCAACGAGAAAACCTCCTGGGGCACCCGCATTAGAGCATCTTTCTTTTAGTTTTTCAGTAGATTTGAGGTGATTGGTGATTTAGTCTATTGGTTGTGTGGGGCTCGC
>NZ_JBLWTN010000037.1:0-55247 GCF_048270125.1 Thalassoglobus sp.
GTTCACTAATTCATCAACCTCACCCCCGCGCTCGCCACGCCCATCACTTCACTCCGTTCCGTTCTGGGTCGTGCCACTCGCCCCGATATACTGCGACTCAAATTTGACGCCAAGCGAGTACGTCGGCAGAGATTATGACACCGGAAGCGAGCAGATCATCAACGGTCAATTCCGGGGGAATCGACGTTTCATGTGTGCAATACTTAATGGCGCAATGGTGTCCCACTGCTGGACGAGCCAGCAGTGGGACATTGGTTTTGCGGCAGGCTGCGGACGTGTTGCGAATGCAGTAGAGAAGAGACGCTTACTCCAACTCGAATGCGGTTGTCAGCAGTTTGTCCTGCTCCATTTTGTGAGTGGCCGATGAGCCTGTTGCGGGACTGGCAGAGGCGGGGCGGCTGATTCTTTCGAAGGGGAACTTGCCGAGGAATTTCTCTCCGAAGCGAATGCGCAAAAAGCCCCAGGCGCCCATGTTGGACGGTTCTTCCTGAACCCAGTTCACGGGGATCTCTGCCGGGAAATCTGCGAGAAGTTTTTCCAGCTGCAGAGTTGGAAAAGGGTACAACTGTTCGACGCGGACGATCATTGAATGGCGGATGCCGAGTTCTTCGCGACGTTGAATCAGTTCGTAGTAGACCTTTCCGGTACACAACAAAATTTGCTTGACTTCTTCAGTCTTGAGGTCGAGTTGATCGGGGAGAATCTCCTGAAAACGGCCTTCTGCACAGTCTTCAAGGGTCGAAACACACTCTTTGTGGCGCAGTAAGCTTTTCGGTGTCATCACGACGAGCGGCTTCTTCCAGCGACGTAAGACCTGTCGACGCAAAAGATGGAACATCTGAGCAGGCGTTGTTGGCTGGCAAACCTGAATGTTGTCTTCTGCTGCCAAGTTCAGGAAGCGTTCGATTCGCGCGCTGGAGTGCTCTGGACCCTGGCCTTCGAAGCCATGAGGCAAAAGCATCACAAGGCTAGACAAGCGATTCCATTTATCTTCCGCACTGGCAATAAACTGGTCGATGATCACTTGTGCGGCATTGACAAAATCGCCGAACTGAGCTTCCCAGATGGTCAGGCCTTCTGGGCAGTCAAGACTGTAGCCATACTCAAAACCAAGAACCCCAGCTTCAGAAAGCGGGCTGTTATGGATATTCACGTAACCACGTTCATCAATAATGTTTTTGAGCGTGATAAAGGATTTTCCGGTGTCATTGTCGTACAGGACCGCGTGCCGATGGCTGAAGGTTCCGCGACGAACGTCTTGTCCGCTCATTCGGAGTGGCCGTTCTTCATCGAGGAGTGACGCCAGCGCCATGATCTCCGCGCCGCCCCAGTCGAGAGGTTCTTCACCACGAGCCATCGCCTGTCGTGATTCGAGAAGACGCTTGGCTTTTGGATGTGGTTTGAAATCTTCCGGGAGTCGCGTGACTTGATTCAGTAATTCCGTCAGCTTTTCTCGTTTGACTCCGGTGACAGGATTGTCCGCTTCCTCGGCTGGACCACCCTGGTAACCTCCCCAAACTCCGCCCCAGTGGTCTACGCAGCGAATGAAATCGTCACGGCGAGCTTCGCTGAGTTCGTTTTCGAGACGTTCGCGACGTTCTTTTTCGATCCGCTGTGCTTCATCACGAGTGATGCCGCGCAGGTTAAGCAGTCTTTCCAGATAGCCTTCGTAAACGGTCGCGTGTTTACGGATTTCCTTGTACATCACCGGTTGGGTGAATGCCGGTTCGTCTCCTTCGTTATGACCGCGTCGACGATAGCAGTACATATCGATGACGACATCCCGTTTGAATTTCTTGCGGAAGTCGAGCGCGAGGGTCACGACCTGTGCGACGGCTTCCGGATCTTCCCCGTTGACGTGGAAGATCGGGATTTGCAACATCTTCGCGACATCGGTCGCGTAAGTGGTCGAACGTCCCTCTTTGGGTGTCGTCGTGAAGCCGACCTGGTTGTTGACGATAATGTGAATCGTTCCGCCGGTGCGGTAACCGGCCAGTTCGCTCAGGTTGAGGGTCTCCTGAACGATTCCTTCTCCGGCAAAGGCTGCATCGCCGTGGATCAGAATCGTTGCTCCCCGTTCTCGTTTGAAATCGCGATAGCGATCCATTTTGGAACGCATACGGCCCAGGGCCACAGTGTTCACAAATTCAAGATGAGACGGATTGAAGCAGAGGGAGAGATGGACTGAATTTCCACGCGAAGTTTCCCAGTTTGCACTGTGACCAAGGTGATACTTCACATCACCACGACCGATGTAGAGTTCGGGGTCGGCATCGTCGAATTCGCGAAAGATGGTTCGTGGAGACTTCTTCATAATGTTCGCGAGAACATTGAGACGCCCACGATGGGCCATGCCGATGACGATTTCCCGGACACCTTCGTTGCCTGCTTTCTCGATAGCCATGTCGAGCAGCGGGATCAAACTTTCGGCTCCTTCGAGAGAGAAGCTTTTTGCTCCGACGAATTTCTTGGCGAGAAACTCTTCAAAGACGACGGCGTCGGAGAGTCGCTGCAAGATGCGGATTTGTTCATCGCGTGCGAGTTTGATGCGGTTGCCCGACTCCTCCATTCGCTGAGCAAGCCAGTGCCGAACCTGGAGACTGTCGATGTGCATGAACTGCACACCGATACTGCGACAGTAGGTTTGCTTTAACCAGTTGATAATCCCACGAAGAGTTCGTGTTGCTGGTCCCCCCACCCAGGAGGTCGAAACATCTCGGTCAAAATCGCTTTCCTGAAAATTGTAGAAGGCTGGATCAAGTTCTGCCGGGCTTGAGCGAGTGGAACCGAGAGGATCGATTGATGCAAGAATATGCCCGCGCACACGGTAATTTCGGATCAACTGATCCAATCGTTCCTGTCGTGATGCTTCATCGAGGCGACTTGCCGGGGCCTCATGCCCGAGCGTGGGCGTTCTGGCTCCGGGGGGATTAAACATGCTTCGGGCAGGGAAGGGGCTTTCAGGGCTCCATCCACTAGTGAGGCGGGAGTCTCCATTCTTGACAGTGTCGAAATATTCTCTCCACTCTGGCGAGACGGAATCTCGGTCAATGAGGTAACTTGAGAAAAGTTGCTCAACAAATACAAGGTTTTGGCTGTTGAGCGGAATCACTGGGGAAGACACGATGAGTGCTCCAAAATGTGCACAAGGGATGAAACATAAGTCTATCTTGAGATTTATGCCTCAGCGAGCCGGATTTCAATGCCGACAGATAGAAAACAGACTGAAATTACCAGTTTCAGTCAAAGTGTGCGATGGGGAAGGGACAACTTCACTTTTTTGCGATTCTTCGGGGAATTCCGAGAACGAAAAATTTGTCGAAGAGAATCTTGAAGTTGATCCGAAGACCAGAAGACGACCTTTCGAAGAGTGAGACGATCTGTCGCTGAAGGAGAGTCAGAAACTGGGCTGGTTGTTCACCATCGTTTAGGGGACGGCGAGCATTTTTCATAGAGTTCAGAGCATCACGATGCTCGTTCCATCACCATGATCCTCTCTCATTGCTGAAAATTACTGTTACAAAAAAATCCGCAGCATCTGTTTGCGTTTGCTCGATCGACCTGATCGAGTAGCTTATCTTGCTGACTATTGTCTGTTTATTTCGAATCCAACGTCACTCAATACGACCCGTTGCCATGGCTCAACAGCGACTTGCAGGGATTTTTACCCCAAATCTGGTTCCTTATGACTCCAATCAGGAGATCAACGAAGGGGAATTGCGTAAGTACGTCGACTGGTTGATCGAGCGGGGCGTTCACGGATTGTATCCGAACGGTTCGACTGGCGAGTTCACGCGCTTCACCCTGGAAGAGCGAAAGCGGATCGTCGCGATCATCGCTGACCAAACTCGTGGTCGAGTGCCGATTCTGGCAGGAGCCGCAGAGGCGAACGTTCGGGAAACTTTAAAGGCTTGCGAATACTACGCCAGCTTGGGGGTCCGCGCAGTCGCGATTGTAGCTCCGTTCTATTACAAGCTCAGCCCTGCGTCTGTTTATGCGTACTTTCGGGAGATTGGTCGCAACACGCCGATTGATGTCACGCTCTACAACATTCCGATGTTTGCCAGCCCGATTGATGTCCCGACTGTGCAGCGGCTCAGTGAAGAATGCGAACGAATTGTCGCCATTAAGGACTCTTCGGGGGAAATTCCACATATGATCAGGATGATTCAGGCGGTTCGTCCGAATCGGCCTGAGTTCAGCTTCCTGACTGGTTGGGATGCCGCGCTGATGCCGATGCTTCTGGTCGGATGCGATGGCGGAACGAACGCTTCGAGTGGGGTTGTGCCAGAAGTGACTCGCAAACTGTACGATTTAACCCTCTCTGGACAAATCGAACAGGCAAGAAAGATTCAGTACGATCTGGTCACACTCTTCGACACCATGATCTATCAAGCAGAGTTCCCCGATGGGTTCCGAGCAGCTGTTGAACTGCGTGGGTTTCAGATGGGGCGTGGACGGCAACCACTTTCCGATGAACAACTCGCGGACCTTTCGACACTCAGCCGAACCTTGCAGTGTATGTTGTCTGAACACGGGTTTACCGATCAGCCGGTGGGCGGATGTCCACTTCCATCCGGGCAGTCAGGTGCTCCCGATGTGAATGAGATTGTCGGGACCGTTGTTTCCGAGTTAAAACGACGCGGGTTGATCTCTTAAACGAGTGGAATCCTTAGCTGTGTGAGACCTTTTCGCTGTCGACTTGATGTGGACAGCGAAACGGGATTCCTAAGTCGTAGAACGCTTTCAAATCGGCTGGAAACTCTTCGAATGGCAAACTAGTATCTCTGCGTATCTATTTGTCATCAGTGCTTTTGTTTATGTTGAGGGATTGGTTTCGAGTCATGCCCACCGTTACATTCACGAATCTGAAAAAGAAGAAAATCGTCGTCCCAGAAGGAGCGAATCTTCGCCGTGAAGCCCACAAAAACGGTGTTTCGATGCACGAAGGCATTCACCAGGTTCTCAATTGTCATGGCAACGGCATGTGTGGCAGTTGCCGAGTTCGCATTGTTTCAGGGGGAGAAAACCTGAAACGTAAAAAGTGGTGGGAAAAAGTCTTGCTGCTGCTGAACCCGATGTGGTTGTTCGCTCGAATCGGGCACGAAGATGAGATGACCCTCGCATGTCAGACCCGCGTGATGGGTGACTGCGAAGTGGAATCGACTCCGCCGATGAACTGGAGCGGCGAAGAGTTCTGGGTGTAATCGCTGATTCTTTTGCAGCGAAACAGTGAATCTTACTACGAATCTTGATGTGCGAAATCGATCTGGCTTCGCGCGCTGAGTCTTCCTTTCTACGATGATTTGAATATCTGCGCTGAATTCGCGTCGTTCGTTCACATTTCGTAGATTGTTATTCCACATGGCTCAACTGAACCCTGATGAGATCAATGTCATTCTTGCGACCGACTGCGGAAGCACGACGACGAAAGCAATTCTCATTCAAAAAGTCGACGGAGTTTACAGGCAAACTCATCGTGGCGAAGCTCCAACGACGGTTGAAGAGCCGGTCGCGGATGTCACAGTCGGCGTCATGAATGCTGCCACCGAAGTCGGTGAACTGGCGGGTCGGCGACTGGTTGACGACGATGGCAACATCATTCGGCCTGCGACTGAAAATGAAGGTTGCGATATCTATATCTCAACTTCGAGTGCCGGAGGTGGCCTGCAGGTTCTGGTGACAGGTGTGGTCCGTGAGATGTCGGCTGCCAGTGCGGAACGGGCTGCTCTGGGAGCGGGAGCTATTGTGCTCGACCTGATTGCGTCGAACGATCGGCGTCGCCCACATGAGCAGATTCAGCGAATCCGTGAACTGCGTCCAGACATGGTTGTGATGGCTGGCGGGACCGATGGCGGGACCGAGAAGCATGTTGTTCAGATTGCGGAACTGATTGCACCGGCGAAACCTAAGCCACGCTTTGGCAATACCTATCAGATGCCGATCATCTTTGCTGGAAACAAAGAAGCGGCGCCGAAGGTTAAGGAAACCTTTGACGAATCAATCGCACTCTCAATTGTTGACAATGTGCGGCCGACCTTGGAATTCGAAAATCTGGAGCCAGCTCGAGATAAAATTCACGACCTGTTCCTCGAACATGTGATGGCTCATGCACCCGGCTATGAGCGACTGATGAAACTGACCGATGCTCCAATCATGCCCACTCCGGGAGCGGTGGGGAATATCTTGCAGCAGATCGCCAAAGCAAAAGGGATCAATTGCGTTGGCGTCGATATTGGAGGAGCGACCACGGATGTATTCAGCGTGTTCGACGGAGCTGACGGCAAGCCAGTCTTCAACCGAACGGTGAGTGCGAATTTAGGGATGAGCTATTCCATCTCGAATGTCTGTTCAGAAACGGGGATGGAGAATGTCCTCCGCTGGGTAGGGCAGGCGATGGATGAACGTGAGCTGCGGAATCGAGTGAAAAACAAGATGATTCGCCCGACGACAATTCCGCAATCGGCAGAGGCTCTTGAGTTTGAACAAGCGGTCGCCCGCGAAGCATTGCGGTTGGCGTATTTACAGCACAAGGAATTTGCGACAACTCTCAAAGGGATTCAGCAGCAGCGGACTGTTGGTGATACGTTCTCTCAGGAAGGGGGAGGGCGTTCGATTGTCAATAATCTGAAATTGAATCTGCTCGTCGCCTCAGGAGGAGTCCTTTCTCATGCTCCTCGAATGTCACAGACCGCGCAGATGATGATTGACGCCTTCGAGCCAGAGGGGATCACGGAGCTCGCGAAGGATAGCATCTTCATGATGCCGCACTTGGGTGTGTTAGCGTCCGTTCATCCGCAGGCAGCGATTGAAGTCTTTGAGCGAGATTGCCTGATCCAACTGGGGACAGTCATTGCTCCGAAGGGGACTGGAAAGCCGGGCAAAAAGTGCTTCAGCTACCGGATTACTGGTGAAAGTTTGAACGAGTCAGGCGAGATCACAGTTGGTGATTACGTGGTGTTCGAACTGGGACTGGATCATACGGCGAAGGTCGAACTCAATCCGACGCGTGGCTTTGATCTTGGAAACGGAGCTGGTAAGAGTCTCGAAGCGACTGTTCGTGGTGGAACAGTCGGACTGATTCTTGATGGACGTGGACGCCCGATCTGGCCAGTCTGATTTAGCGGCCAGGTACGTGGGGCGTCGAATCATTGGTGCAAAGCAATGGGCTCGTCGCTGACCCAGCTTGCTTTGGGGAAAGTGGTGATGCGACGAAGTTACTTTGCTCCGAGTTGAGTGCTGCCGAGTCCTTTTCCGGATTCTGGCCCGAAGACGTATTTGGGGACGTTGAAATTCAACAGAATTGAAGTTGCCTTCTCCCACATCTTGGCGTTGAGTTGCTGATTGGCCTGATTGATGGCAGCTTGTCCCGTCACTCCCTCGTCGAGGTCAACGCCACCTGTATTGTTTGCAGAGATGGATCGCTGCCAGAGAGTCTGATTGTCTTGAATAATTGAAAGCGTCCAGGTGACTCTTTCTTCGTCGATGTCTGAACGATCGCTGAACGACGGGCCAATTCTTCCAATGCTGATGCCGCCACCCGTTTTCCCCTGGCTTCCACGGACAACCAGTTTCAGCTTGGCAGCCGAATCCACGGTGATGTTGTTTTCGGCAAATTTCGACCGCAGCGATTCTTTTACATCAGCGGCAAAGTTACTGCTTCCCGGAGGAACCAGAACTTGAATATCCATTGCGATGGTCCCGCCAGAAGAAAGGGCAATTTCGTTCGGCGGATCTTTGGTTGCCAGAGCATTGATCGTTTCCGTCGTCGGCAGACTTTGCGATTGAAGAGTCATCGGTTCGCGGTATTTCTCTTGCGACAAGTAGAACTGCATTTCGCCGGGACCGGATTGCACGCGAACTCCGTTAAGCTGGTAGATCCAGGCGACGGCCCGCTTTTCAATTGAGACGCAGTAACCGCCATCGACAAGCAAGAAGCCTGCCTGCGGCCAGGTCAGTTGGCTCCCGGAGAGCGGGATTGGAAACGTCGTTTCAACCACTCCGGAGTCAACGCCGAGAATTGCGATTTCACCGCCACCATTCGGTGAACTGTTGATCGCAATTTTGTCTCCCTGTGCATTGAATGCGATTGAAGTGAGGTCACCATTCAAGCCTAAGGAAGGCAGGTAGCCTTCAATTTTTCCGCTCTCGGTGTTGATGAGCGATAAGGATTGCTTTCCAAGTACGGCGAGATATTTCCCGTTCGGGCTGAAGACTGGCCAGGAGTTTAAAGATTGTATGGGAATTTCGTAGAGCGATTCATGTGTGGAAACATTCCAGCAGGAAATCTGACCTGCTGTGGCGGTCAACACGCGGTCTTCATCAATGAAGTCCGCCCAGAGAATTGGGGCTCCGCCATCACTGCGGCCCTGACCGTAGGGGATGAAGCCGGCGATGTGTTTTTTCTCGTTCGTATTCCAGATGTCAAATCGATTGAATCCGTCGAAGTCTCGAGTGAGGACTTTCTCCCCGGTGGGTGAGGCAGCCATGAAGCCAGAGGGGAAGGAGAAATCAAAGCGGTTCTTCGTTCCCGATCCATTCAGTGGGCAAGCAAAGACCCAGCTTTTCATCGAGTCGGAATCTCGTACTTCTCCGTTCCAGATTCTCGTCGGTTTATCGGTATACCCCAGCACAGCGCTCATGCGGTTTCGAGTGATCACAGCATGGTGTAAGTTTTCAGCGGGGAGTCCATCGATCTTCACAGCAGGAGTCGCAGCGATTTCTGCAGGATCGGGGGTGACGTTCCAGGTCGCTTCGGTGACTGGCTCGATCAGTTTTGAGTTCTCTCGTTTCATCTTCAAAGCAGAAGGTTTGTCTCCCTCGGTGACGGTCGCAAATGGATTGTCCGCCGCGACCACTTCTGTCTTGATTCGTTCCGCTTCCCAGCGAGTTGGGTTTGCTGGAATTTCGTTGAGGTCGAATGCGACAAACTGCTTCTTCTGCAAGACGCCAATTTTATCGCCACCGATCGGTTTGACTCGATAGCGAACTGTGGAAGAGATCAGGCGGGTTCCCTGTCCGGTTTGTGTGTCAAAGATTCCTTTCCCATAGAGCAGGATGCGACGTCCATCGGGGAACCAGTCCACTGCGGGGCCTTGGTATTTGGTGTCTCCATCCACGGCACGGCTGAGTTGAGCATCTTTGGTATAAGAGGCGAGAAGCTGACCAGAAGCGACTTCCCAGACTTGAATCCAGGTGTTCCACGGACCTTCGAGAAGGACCGCCAGTTTTTTTCCATCAAGAGAAAAACTGGTCGCGATAAATCGGATCGTACCAATCCCCGACAATGAAATCTGAGCGGCTGTCTCGCCAGTGGTGAGATCATAAAAACGAATATCGTTCTGGAAATTTTGATTTCCAGGGGCTGCGAAGTAACGGCCACCCGGGCTGATCGCAAATGGATGTCCGGGGTTCCACGAGCGGCTGATTGGTGAGGTCGGTATCTCAATCGTTCGTTCCAGCTTTAAGTCCGGGGTCGTCCAGACTGAGAGCTCTGAACGGTCATAATAGACCAGTCGATTATCCGCTGCGAAAAAGAGTGAGCCGGTTTCACCGGGGGCGAACTCTTTGTCGATTTGTCCGATCGCAGTTCCTTTTTTGACGTCAAACAGGCCGATGATCGAGGTGTTTTCCGGTCGTGCAGCAAAGAGCAATCCATCGGCACTCAAAGCCATGAGTTGGCTTTTCTGCAACTGAATTTTTTTGACGATCCCGCGACGCTGTTTAGGTTCCAGACTCCAGATCTGCCGGTTGTGTGAGGGGAGTTCGTTGAGTCCGAGCCCTACATGGAGCGACGGCATCAGCGGATGGAGGACTTTCATCGGAGTGTAGAAAGGTGTGCCTGCCACTTCCGCTGACGGAGCATCGATTTCGACAACGGTCGCTTCGTCAATTTCATACGGTTGAACAGGTTCATCGACTCGTAATCGCCAGGGGATCATTTCCGCTGATCCCGTGCGATCATGGACGCTTCGATATTCTGCGGGGTCGAGTTTCACACTGTGAAGGTAGCCGAAGGAGCGGTTTGTCGCAGGAGGTCCACCGATTGTTGGTGGTGCGCCTGTCGTGAGTTTCTCAGCGACTGGTAAATTTTTCTGAAAGTGAATGAGAAACTTCTTGGCGATGCTTATCCCGTGACTGATTTCATGTCCCCGATTTGCACCGAATGACATGAATCCAAATCCACTCGTGTCGTATTTCCTCGCGAAGTGGAGCTCTGCGATTTGAGCACGCTTGATCGCTTCAAGGAGACTTTCCAGTGAACTCGATTTCAGCTTTTGAGCTTCGCTCACATCCGGACTTGGAAGCGCCAGTGCTTTTTGAGAAAGCGGACTCATGAGCTGATAGAGTTGCTCGGTTCGCTTCAGTTCGACTTGCTGTTCTCCGCTCCCGGCAAGGCTCTCATATTCGTTGCTCATCCCGTTCAGGTATTCGGCTGTACTGCGGATGTATTCGTTCGCTTTAGCTGAATCGAACTTGCTTACTGATCCGCCAGTGCTGCCTCCGCCTCCTCCAGGTGAATCGGCCGTAGGTGGTGGGGCATCTTCACGACCATATGGATCGGAGGAGTCACCGCCGCCACCACATCCAAGGATGCAAAGGATCAGGCACAGGAAGGCGTATGGGCCGATGGAGTGCAGTGACATCTTCATTTCCATCTTTATGAAAAGTTGAATGAATTCAATTGGAATGCAGAGTACAGATTTGTATCTCAGGAAACGATCTTACGAGTGTAAGCTTGTGCCGACAAGTCCGGTTTGGAATCGAACCGAAAAGGACGACGACTGTATCTTTGCAAATCGTTTGCCGAGAAGGCAAACGAGTATTGAATGAGAAATTGCGAGAGACCCGAATTTGCCCCAGCCTCATGAATTAGAGCAGCTTGCTCTACCGTGTGCCCGTGAAGAACACAGTTACCTAGAACTGATCCTGAAACTTGAAATCGCTCTCTCAAACGTTGAGGAAAGCATCTATTCCAGAGGTTTTCAGACTGATTCTAGTAAAAAAGTTGTTCACCACGAGGCAGATCCTGCAAACCAATTCGAAAGATGCTTTAGAATTTTTTAGCGCAGTTTGCCCGACAGCGTGGCTATGAAGAGCACGCTGCAACCGTTGAAGTCGTTGTTCGAAGTTGTCGTTCGCAATTTCAACGGTTGCATGCAACGAGACTGTTCGCGTAGATCTATTTCAAAACAGCTTTAGATTGATTTTCTAAGTCCCAGTCCGACGGGAAGCGACTCTCCGAAGGCCATTTCTTCTTCACGGCTGCCGAGTTGACCACCCGATTGTACGAGCTCAATGAAGTGCGTCGTCGATTTCTGTTCGGTGAGCCAGACAACGATTTTATCTCGCAATGAATCGTCGATGTCGCGGTAGCGGTCGCCAGTTTTACGTGCGAGCTGCATGACGGCAAAGCGTCGTTCGGTTGTTGTTTTTCTCGGGATCATCAGCTGGTTGATCCAGTTTTCAACCACCTCAATAGGAACAACTCCATTGAGTGGACCGTAAAACGGTTGACGCGCTCCGAGTCGACCAATGGTCCACAGCAGCGCCGGTTCTATCGCCTTGCTGTCGTGTTCCTCCAATGTTGCCAGGGCGAGATCACCCGCTTCAATTTTCATCTTCAGTGGCAAGCGTTCGAAGGAGCCGATCATTCTCCACGATTCGGAAACTTCGTGAGTATTCCCACGTCCGAGGAGTCGTCTTTTGTTCCTTTTTCCGGGGCGTTTTTTCTTGTCAGCTTCATCCAGCTCCGCTTCGAGTTCGAGGGCACGCTGATACTTTTTGACTTTATCTCGCATGTTTGTCACCACAGGCAGCGCGAGAGCGATTTGTTGTCCTGTTGGCAGGCCGCCAGCGATACGCCGCCAGAGAATCCACCATTCGGTGAGCGAAGTGGAGCCGGTGAAATTGAGTTTTCCCTTGAGCCCTTTCCAAACTTCCATCACGCGCCAGTCATCCATGGCGACACCGAAGCCGGGGCGCAACGAGTAGCCCAGCAGGTTAAGCCAACGGGATTCGTGGTCTGCACTCAGGGTGCGGGAAGCTTCGCACTCCATCAGTTCGTCCCACATTTTTCGGAGCAGTGACGGAGGCCAGTCTTCCTTCGACATCTGCAATGTTCGGGCGAGACGTTTTGCGATCCCGCTTGGCTTTTCAGCTGCTTTGCGACCGAATGAATTCTGAATGACAATCGCTGCGGCATCGAGGACTTGCTGATCCAGAACTCCTGCTGCCTCACCTTCGCCGGTATGGCCTTCCAGATCGGTTTGAGTGGCGGAGCGGACATCGAACTGCAATTGCCAGGAGCGGCTGCCTTCCTCTTCGCTGCACCAGAGTTGCAAAGTCCCGATTTCGTTCAGCTTGGCATGCACGACTACCGGGATCGTGACTGCTTCCTTTTCTTTTCGTGAACGGAGTACTGTTCGAATCGGCGGGAGCGCCGACATTTGCTCGCGCTCAATTTCGATCAGTTCACCAGGAGAGTCGGTGAGCCGTGTGCTGGAATAGAAGAGAGGAAACTCAACCGGAGAAGCGACTCGCAAGTCGAATTCAAAATCGTCGAGTTCTGCTTCGAAACCGGGTTCCGCACCTGCTGGCATCAGTGTCAGTGCCTGAAGCTGAGCTTCGCCATCTTCTTCGACACCAACTCCTAGATAGTATGTTCGAGGTAGCCCAGCTGCGATGCGGACACCTTTGCCCCGTCGCACCATGCCGTAGTATGCCGCTCCGCGCGAGACCGCGAGGTCGTGGCGTTCGTTCTCTAAAATGTTAGGAGCCCAGTCGCTGTCGTCGCCCCGGAACCATGTCTTGATTTGATGAACGATTCGCTCTTGAATGAGCGGTGAAAGAAATGCTCCACCATTGAACAGAACAACATCGGGGCGAGTCGCTCCGAACTGTTGGTCAGCATCTTCTTGAACATGGTCGGAAAGAAAGGATGCCAGGTAACGGGTAATCCCAGCGTCGGCGGCGTAAGGGAGTCCGAACTCCTGAAAACCGGAGCGAACTTGTTGCGGCTTTTCATGGAGGTCTGCTTCGGGGAAGAACCCGGAGAGCAAGAGATTATGGACTTCGTCTCGCTTCAGTTCACATTGCAGTCCATCGCCGATCAATTTCGATCCACCACCGGAAAGTGAGATGGAGTAAGATTCGGGAGCGTCGGGACTGAGGAGGGTTTCTTTGGCGTGTCGGCAAATGCGAATCAAACTTCCCCACTGACGGGGCGAGAGCTTGCCTGCCTGATCGAGTTTCTGTTCGACATGTTGAGCCAGAGCAAGATCGAGGTTGTCTCCTCCGAGGATAAGGTGATCTCCGACAGCGACGCGATGGAACTGAACTTTATCATCTTCGTCGCTGCGCACGCGAATCAATGTGAAGTCGGATGTTCCGCCGCCGATGTCGCAGACTAAAATCGTTTGGCCGGGAGAAACGAGTTCGGCCCAGTTTTCACTATTGGAATTGATCCAGGCGTAGAAGGCGGCTTGTGGCTCTTCAATGAGGAGAACGCGGTTGAGGCCCGCTTTTCTGGCTGCTTCGACAGTCAGTTCCCGGGCGACTTCATCAAACGATGCGGGCAGCGTGACAACGACATCCTGTGCTTCAAGTGGAGCATCGGGATGAGCGGCGTTCCAGGCATCTCGAAGATGGCTCAGATACTTTGAACTGACTTCAACCGGTGAGAGCATTTCGACTTCAGAGGAGCCGTGCCAGGGAAGCAGGGGAGAAGTTCGATCAACACCCGCATGGCACAGCCACGATTTTGCGGATTCAATGACTCGACCGGGTACAAGCTTGCCTTGCTCACGAGCAAACAGACCAACGACTTCAGATGCGTTGCTGTCGTCCCATGGCATCGAGAGCGAGTTTTCGCTGAATTCGTCCTGAGCAGCCTGATAGTGAAACGATGGCAGCGTTTCGCGGGATTCGACCTGCCCCGGAGCCACAAGTTGTGGCACAGCAAAGGTTTCGACCTGCCAGTTGTCTTGCTGGGTGTCAACAAAACAAAGGGCGGAGTTGGTCGTGCCGAGGTCAATTCCAACGACAAAGCGGCTTTCGGCGGAGGTCTCTACTTGGGGTTCAGCAGTCATTGATTTCAAACTGGTCAGGTCTCAAACGTTTGGCGGAATTGCCAAGCGGCGGAGAATAGCAGTTTGAATTGGAGACTTCACGGGTGAACAGTTTCATTGGTGGACGGTTTGTCGGATATTTGAGGTCTCCGCCAAAGAATCAGGCGATCTCAGGAGCTGCAGCTTTGACCAAATCGCGTTCTTCTTTCTTCTCTTCGACCTCGTGAAGCGTCAGGCCGGATTTGACGAAGTAGATCAACCCAACGATCGTGACCGGGACATATTGCGTCATGTGGTAGTAAATCGATGAGGCAAAGATGGCAGCTTCTCCTTTTTCACCTTGAACGAACAGCAGAAGCACAGCAGCGAAACAGAGTTGCATGACTCCGAAATATCCGGGTGAAGGGAACAACGCGACACCAATCGCGACGACACCGGTCAGCACCATGGCAATTGTCGGATTCGTCGGGAGTCCGAAGCTCCATAAGGAGAGGCCAATCAGTAAACAGTTCAGGCCCCATTTGACGAGGGAAATCCCCAGCATAAAGAAAACCAGCCGAGCACTCTTGAGTGCGGACATTCCCTGCGCCCCTTTTTCAAGAAGCCGGCAGACTTTGTCCGTCAGTCCGTGAGGAATGATGCGCAGCGAGTGCGCGACTTTTTCCACGAAGGCCACAAACGGAGCTGTGAACATCACGTAAGCCAGGCCAGTGAACACGCCGATCACGGAGAGTCCGGCCAGAACCCAGGCCTGTTGCTGGATTTTCGGATCGACTCCTTCGATGAAAACCAAGCCGATGCCGAGATAGAACAGCACCGCGATGAGATCAAAGAAGCGTTCGAGAACGAGGCTTGAGACAGCTACTGAAAAAGGAACCTTCTGTTGTTTCGAAAAGACAAAGCAGCGAGCGACTTCTCCGATTCTGGCAGGCAACACGTTGTTCAACGAAAAGCCGATCATGATCGGCGGTAGCAGATCTTTGACCGGGCGATAATTACCCACGGGAGCGAGCATGATTCGCCAGCGCCAGGCTTTGAGCCAGTAGAAGACGATCAACGTTCCCCAGATGAGTGGCAGGGAGCGATAGTCCGCCTGCTGAAAAGCGTTGACGACCTGATTCCAGGCGTCTTCGTTATCGAACAGTGGACGGGCTGCCAGCCACATGCAGACGACTGCAATCAGGATTCCGACTGTCAGCGTGAATGTTTTCGTCTTGTAAAACGGCGTCTTGCCGGTCATTGCATGGGAACCCTTGAAGTGGTCATCGAACTGGAATCACAAAATTTCGCAACTTGTACTTATATCACTTTTCGACATCGCGTTCGCGTTTTGCCTCGTCGCAAACTGCAATTTCACAAGACTGATCTCAAAATGTCTTGAGCTATACTCTGGCGATCGCTCTGGAGCAAATCTAAAATTCGTCTTCACAGTTCTGTCTCGTGGCAACAGCGTGTGGACTTGTGGAAACGTACTTCGCGGACAAGGAAAGCATTGAAAATGCTCTAAGCTTTCGCACCCGCGAGTTTGTGGATGTGCTTCCAGTGTGCCGCAGTGACCGGTTGAACGGACAGGCGCGAACCACGTTGAAGCAGCATCATTTCGGCGATTTTCACTTCTGCTTTGAGTTCGTCTCTGGTGACAGGTTTATCAAATTTTTGAATGAGTTTGATATCCACCATATACCATGTAGGGTTCTCGGGGTCGCTTTTTTCATCATAGTGATGGTCGTTTTTATCGAAGGCGGTATGGTCAGGGTAGCCCGCTTTAACGACTTCAGCGGTCCCAACGATTGCCATGGGCTTGGCGTTGCTGTGGTAGAAGAAGACCTGATCACCGACTTTGATGTCGTCTCGAAGCAGGTTCCGCGCCTGATAATTGCGAACGCCATCCCAGCAGGTGGTCTGGTTTTTGTCTTTTTCGAGATCGTCAATCGAGTAGGAACTCGGCTCTGATTTAAACAACCAGTATTGTTTCTTATTTGAAGCTTTTTTCGCCATCGCCAGACTTTCGTAGCCGTTGAGAGGATTTGTTGACATTGCAACAGACGTTTACGGAATGTAGGCCATCGATGTCGGCACGCCAAGCTTAGCTGAACACTTGAACTCTCCGACAAAAGTCGTTGAAGTTGTGACATCATTTGTTCGGGCACAATCGACATCTTCTGTTGATCTCTCTATCGTGTCACACTTCCCAGTTTTTCTTTAGCTGCAAAGATGTGCAACCGTGTCTAAAACTCGTAAAGCAGGTTTGTTTCTGGTTTTCGTGACGGTCTTTATCGACCTGCTCGGGTTCGGGATCGTCATGCCGTTGTTGCCACGATATGGGCGACATTTTCAGGCCAGCGGATTGCAACTCGGCCTGTTGATGGCCTCTTTCTCAGCAATGCAGTTCATTTTTGCTCCGATCTGGGGCCGCATTTCCGATCGCATTGGACGTCGACCGGTGCTGATTGTCGGTCTGTTAGGGTCAACGATTTCCTATGCGTTGTTTGGATATGCAACTTCGCTCGGTAGCGAGGGGACTCTCTTGGGAATGAGCGCCCTGACTTGGCTGTTCATCACAAGAATTGGAGCCGGGATCGGCGGTGCGACAATTGCAACCGCTCAAGCGTATATCGCGGATGTCACAGGTCCAGAGGATCGTGCGAAGGGAATGGCACTCATTGGAGCCGCGTTTGGGATCGGGTTCACGTTCGGTCCCCTCATTGGTGCCGGTTTCGTCTCAGCTGACCCGGTTGTAAACCTGTCGAATGATCAATTTGCCGTTCTTCAGCGATATGAAGAGGGTGGTTCGATTGATGATGTCGTCGTCGAGATCAAGGAGATCGCTCCGTTGACAGGTGACGATGAAGCCTTGCTGCGGAATGTGATGTCCGACCCCGACGTCGAAGTGAATCCGACCCCAAGTGCCGCGCCGGGATACGTTGCTGCGGTTCTTTCAGCGATTGCTCTGATTTTTGCCTTCTTCATACTGCCGGAGTCATTGACTCCAGAGTCGAAGTCTGTAGCGAGAAATTGGTTAAACGTCGGTCAGTTCACTCAATTGATGGGGATAAAAACGATCGCGATTATTTTGATCGGGATTTTCATCTCAACATTTGCTTTCGCACAGTTTGAGAGTGCGTTGTCATTGTTGACACGCCGCATGGGGATGGCTCCTCGATACAACTTCTATGTATTTGCCTATATTGGATTCGTGCTGACACTAAGTCAGGGAGTATTGGTCCGTCGACTGGTTCCCAAACTTGGTGAATACAAGATGGCCGTTAGCGGTGCGGTTCTCATGACCATCGGTCTGGCACTGATTGGTCTGTCAGGATCCTGGGACTCAACAGCTGCACTCTACTGGGTGTTACCGCTGAGCGTCATAGGCTTTTCTTTTGTCACACCGTCGCTGCAGTCGCTGTTGTCTCGATTAGCATCCGATGATCAACAGGGAGAAGTCCTTGGTGTCGGCCAGAGCTTGTCGTCACTCGCTCGTATCCTTGGCCCAATGGTTGGATTGACGATTGAAGAGACATACCCGTTCGGACCTTACTGGACCGGAGCGGGCGTGATGCTGGTGAGCGGCCTGCTCTTCTTGATGCTGCGGACAGCTGTCTCTGGAGAAAAGAAATCAGAAGATGAAAAGCAGGCAAGCTAGAGCATCTTTCGAATTGGTTTGCAGGTTCTACCTCGTGGCGAACAGTCTATGAAGTCATGAAAGTGAACTTCGCGGGCACGACAAGCATTGCAAACGCTCTCGTTTGTGGGTGCAGAAAACGAGCAGTGCAGCCTCGTTATTTCTTAAGAGCCGCCTTAAGTGCCTCTTCAAGATTCGGATGATTGAACTGAAATCCGTGTGTCGTTGCGACTTCCGGGACTGCCTTCGCGCTGGGGAGAATGAGAGCTTCGCCCATCTCGCCGAGAACAAGTTTGACTGCAAATTTTGGCATCGGGAAAATGGTCGGGCGTGAAAGGACTTTCCCTAAGGTTTTCGTGAACTCACGGTTGGTGCAGGAGTTCGGAGCGGTCCCATTGACAGGACCGGAGATGTTTTCATTTTCAATGGCAAAGTGAAACAATCGGGCGATATCTTCCAGCGAGATCCAGCTCCAGTATTGTTTTCCATCCCCCATGATTCCGCCGACGCACAACTTGAAGGGGGTGAGCATCGCCTGAAGTGCTCCCCCATCTTTCGACAGGACAAGCCCGGTGCGAACGTGAACAGTACGGATGCCAGCATCACGTGCTGGCTTGGCTGCGACCTCCCAATCCTTGCAGACCTCTGGAAGAAAGCCGGTTCCAGCCGCTGCGGATTCAGTCAGGACATCATCTCCACGGTCACCGTAAAAGCCGATTGCTGAAGCGACAATCATCGCTTGTGGAGTATCGTCCATGTTGGCGATTGTGCGGGCGAGTAAGTCGGTCGATTGGATTCGACTCTCGCGGATACGACGTTTTTTGGCCTCGGTCCAACGGCCTTCACCAATGTTTTCGCCTGCAAGATGAACGAGGACATCGCAACCTTTCAGCAACGATTCCTCCATCGATTCTGCAAGAGGGTCCCATTGAATTTCATTCGCGTCAGTCGGTTCGCTGCGAGTCATTTTGATGACCTGATGACCGCTGTTTTCGAGCATTGGAACGAGCTTTCGTCCCAGCAGTCCACTGGCACCTGTGATAAATATCTTCATTGTCTCTGTTCCTCTCGATTCCGATCTCTGAATCAGATGAACCGAAATTCTGTACTGCCGATAACATGCCTGTCACGCTCGCGAAGTTCACTTGTGTGACTTCATTGACTGCGCGCCACACAATACAGGTACACACCGAAATCCACATTCGGCGACTCTGATTAGAGCCTCTTTCGAATTGGTGTAAATGTTCTGCCTCGTGGCGGACAGCAATTTTATTGATGAAACGCGTTCTTCACGGATACACGGTAGAGCCAACTGCTCTAAGAAGAAGTATAGACCGAGATCCATATCTGGCGACTCTGTTTAAGGGTAATCACCATGGCGAGAGGGAAATAAGTGAACGACTTGTCAGTACCCCGGGACGTTTGTGCCGGAGTCCTGTGAGGTTTGCCATTCTTTCTTTGCTGCTCGCTGAAGAGCTTACGGGAGCGTCGTCTGCTTTTCTCCCGGAACAATCGCAGGGAGCCGTCCATAGGAAGATGGTTGCGGAGCGTTGTAGCTTCTTGAAGCTGGCTCGTACTGGCTTGGGTGAGTCTCCTGATAGCCACTCTGGATGATCGGTTGCTGCTGGTAAGAATTTGACTGATTGACCTGATTCGAAGATGAGTGGTAAGGAGGTGGTTCGACAAAGTTCTGATTCGAGCTTGCTGCCCCTGATGTCGTGCGATTATCCCCGGAGGTGCGATCTTGGACCTGTCCGTAGAAGTTTTGATTAAGTGGACGCTGAGCTGAGAAATTTTGTTGTGATTGCGGCTGTGGTTGCGACGGTTGGTATTGCTGTTCTTGATGTTGCTCTTGAAGCTGCTGCCGCCTCTGTGGAAGCTCAGGCGTGTTGTCTGAGGTTGTTCCGTAGGGGAGCATTCCGCCATGTTCTGCCGGAGAACGCAGGGCTGGGGCATTCGGGGCGGGCGTATGAAGACTCATCTGCCTCTGGTTCCATGCTCCCTGCATCTGTTGGTTCAACTGCTGATTCGCTGGCATTCTCTGTTGAGCAAGTTGCTGCTCCATTTGCTGCTGCTGGCTTCTTTGTTGTTGGAGAAGTTGCTGCTGGTGTCCAGGTGTTTGATAATTTTGCTGCTGAAGATGCGCATCGTACCGAGAGGCCGTCCCGAACTGTTCCGGCCTGTTGGTGACTTCTGAAGTTGGAACTTGTTGCCCCATGGAGTTCACAGTCGGCCTGTCGAAGGCCTGCTGAAGATCAACCGGAGCCATGTCTGTCGGGAGGATGCGGTTCGGTTGGGAGTAGCTGCTGCCATTCCATCGTGAATTCGCTCCCGGCTGCTGCTGGGGAGCGGTTTGATTCATCGTGGGAAACATCGATCCCGGTCCGAGTCCCATTCCCATTCGTGCTGCCTCGAGACTCGCTTCTTCAAACGCGTTTCGACTGCTTGGCGCTTTCGGTGAGTTCGTGTTGATTTGCGACGGTTGGTATTGGTCAGACTTTTGATACTGGTTCGAGTTATTGAACTGCTCAGAATAATTGTTGAATTGTTGCGGTGGATTGCTGAACTGCTGCGAGGCTTGCCGAGGCGATGCCGGTGCTCCCGGAGAATTCCGGTTGGGAGTTTCAGTGACGTTTCTGCGGCCTGAATAGACTTGTGCCGGAGTTGATGGCGTCGCAACTGATTGGTCGTTGGTCGGATATTCGTATCCGAGGTTACGCGTTCCCTGCTGTGATGAGGGATTTTGTGGATGGTAACCGACCTGCTGTGCGCGGTTGGTCTGAGCGTTGTTCTGTTGCTCTGGTGTCGAGGCACCGCTCCACGGCTTTTGGAGCGGGTCGTGGGAGGCGTTTTGTTGAGTGAGGTATTGAGTCTGTGAGATCGTGCCTGTTGGAAAACGGCTCCCCTCAGGAGGTTGTTGCGGATTGAAATCTGAATTGACCAATTGCCCAGATGAGATCTGAGGAAGTTGAGTGGGAGACTGTCGCACAACTTGTTGCTGTTGCTGTCTTGCAACTTGCTGCTGCGGATTGGAAAGGTTTGAAATTTCACCTTCACGACCGATGAACAGAGCTGTTCCCTGCGAACGGTTTCCGTTGCCTCTATAGTCCTGACGAGAGTCACGAGGCTGCTGCTGGAAGTTTTGAGCATATTGCTCTCTGGCGTTCAGCGGCTGGGGAGAGCGAGTTTGTTGAGATCCGAGCGAAGATTGGTCGATGGCTCCGGTGGAGCTGTTCATCGATATCGCTGAGCCCTGGTGGTTCTGGTATCGCTCACGATCAATTGCAGCCAATTGATCCTTGAGTTGTTGCTCAGGGGCGTACTGACTGTGCGACTGGTGTTGCATGTCAGGACTGATTCTGGGCAGGCCTGAGAATTCTTCACGGGCCGGTTGTTGAACTCTGCTCATGGCAGCCCTGTTCTGCAACTCTGCCATGCTTGGTTGGTTCGGAGTGGTTTCAGCGTTGGATTTCTGCTGATGTCCAGGCATCAATTTCCCGAGAAGCGACTCTTCTTGTTTCTCTGGGGTCGGCTTGACCTGTTCACTGGCGAGTTGTCGCGCCGCTTCCGAACTCATGATCTTGCTGTACGTGGCCTGCGCTTCACCCGGTCGGCCTTGAGCGAGATAGACGTCACCTAAATGTTTGACAGCATCGGTATTAGTTGGGTCGACTTGAGTCGACCGAAGAAGATATCGCTCACTTTCAGCTAGTCGATTTTGAAGGAGATAGGAATATCCCAGGTTGCCGAGAATTTTGGAATCGCTGGGGGCTTGAGCCAATGCGTACTGATACTGTTTCTCAGCCTCTTTGAAATTCTTTTCAAGATCAGCCACAACTGCCAGCCCATGATGGGCTTCAACATTTTGTGTCGGCTGAAGTTCGAGAGACTTCTGGAAATGTTTTCGGGCTGTCGCGATGTGACGATCATTTTCGTCCTGGTACCAGGCAATGATTTCCTGCTGCCCTAGCTTGATGCTCGCTTCAGATTCCTGTTCAGTTCTTGCAGCTTCCTTTTTGACGTTCTCGACAAATTTGCGCGAGTTCTCCTCGATCTCTTCTTCAGTCATCTCTGCCTTCGACGATTTCGAGCCGAAAGGGAGTGACTTCAGAGAGAATGTGCTCGTGTCCGCTGTCCGACAGCCCATCGTCAGACAAAGTGAAAACAGAATGAGTCTGTTTGTCGGTTTCATAATCGACCTCGGCAATGCCGAATCGTGCCCTTACCCGATTCCAGACCGTTTTCTTCACGCAGAAGCAGCAGGCTAAGAATTGAGTAGTGATTTGAATTCTGGATGTGATTGTTTTGCCCGGAGTGGGCGGGAGGGGAGGGACTCGCCGGGAATTGGCAAGTTGAGATGTTGTTCTAGCGGATATTGGAAAATGTGTCGAGGTAAGTTTTGCGACGTTGGTGGGTGTTGCAACTTGCTGTGATGTAAGGGTTTACGGGACACTTCTTCTCGGTGTCACAATTTATTTGGAGTCGGATGATCGGTAATGTTCCGGATTTCCCCGAAGTATCAGTTTGTTCGATGGCGTTCTTTGCGAACTTGTGTTTTTACTCAGGCCATTCTCCATTGGTGTTGATGGGGCCAGTAGAACCCGCTTTAATGTATTGAATTCCCCACCTGATGTTCCCCAAACATCATACCTATTCCCACCTTATGGAGACCTGCCCATGGTTTTCCTGAACTGGTTCGGCCGAGTCCTGTTCGGCTGCTGTGCAATCGCTGCCGCCTGGAGCGTGTGGTATGTGATCT
This sequence comes from Thalassoglobus sp., assembly GCF_048270125.1. Taxonomy (NCBI): domain Bacteria; kingdom Pseudomonadati; phylum Planctomycetota; class Planctomycetia; order Planctomycetales; family Planctomycetaceae; genus Thalassoglobus; species Thalassoglobus sp. The sequence goes on from NZ_JBLWTN010000037.1 coordinate 22,451, forward strand.
ACCTGCAATCTCATGCTGCGATTGCAGAGAGCGAGAAGCCAAAGCCGGAACAGGTGATCGCTGTCGAAGTGGTCGCTGCTCAGCAGGACATGATAGAAGAACGCATTGAGCTCGTCGGAAACTTGCTCCCCGTCGCCCAAACAGAAATTCGCTCTCGGGTGGATGGGTATATTGTCGAACTCCCTTTCGATGTTGGAGACCGCGTTTCCAGTTCTCAAACGCTTTGCCGTATTGATGACTCTGGACAGCAGGAGGCACTCGATAAAGCGAAAGCAACTCTGAAAGCAGCGGAAGCTCAATTACGCGTTCAAGAGTCTCAGTACCGATTCGCACAAAAAAGTGTTGAGCGTGAAGAGCGACTTGCCTCACGAGGAGCTGGAACGGATGAACAACTCGAAACCGCTTACTCAAACAACGAAATCGCACAGGCCCAGGTCGAACTGGAACAGGCGCGCGTCGCTGAAGCGAAAGCAGATGTGAACGTCCTGGAAATCGGGCTGAAAGATTTTAGTCTCTCAACACCGATTTCTGGATATGTGGCTTCGCGAATGGTCGATATTGGCGACTTGGCTAAGCCGGATGTTCCGTTGATGCAAATTGTTGACCTGGAGACGGTCAAGACGACCGTCAATATCATCGAAAAAGACTATCGGAAAGTCGCAGTCGGACAGGCAGCGATGGTGACTGTCGATGCCTATCCTGAACGGACATTTATTGGTGAGGTCAAACGTATCTCTCCCGTGCTGGATCAGGAAACACGCACTGTCTCTGCTCAAATTGAAATCAAGAATCAGAACTCGTTGTTGAAGCCGGGGATGTATGCGAGAGTCTCGCTGAATTCGGAACAGGCTAAGTCGAGTGTGATTGTACCACTGTCGGCAGTGTTGGAAATCAACGGTCGCGAGGCCGTTTATCTCGTCAATTCCGAGGGAAAGACCGAATTGCGGCAAGTTCGTCTCGGCTCCAGTGATGGCTTGGTCACGGAAGTTTTGGAGGGAGTTGAAGCAGGCGAAATCGTCATTACGCTTGGGAATCGACTCGTCAAACCTGGGCAAGTGGTCATTGCAGAGCAACAGCAGCAGCCCTGGGGACTTGATGAACGAGCGCTTTCAAGTGGAATGAAATCCACAACGGATTCGATTGATGATCCTGATGCTGATCTAATCGCTGATCCAGCAATTGATCCAACTGCAGACAGTGCTCCACTGGCTGGTGAGTGAAAGGAGGAGTGATATGAATCTTCCTCGTCTGGCAGTTCATCGTCCGATTAGCACGATGATGGCAAGCATTATTATGGCGCTGCTCGGTTGGGTCTCGTTGACAGAGCTTTCTGTCGACTTGATGCCTGATCTTGAGTTTCCCACAGTCACAGTCACCACGCTTTATCCGGGCGCCGGACCAGAAGAAGTGGAGACGCTCATCACCAGACCACTCGAACAGGTCTTGAGTTCGGTGAGCGGGTTTGAGCGTTTGACCAGTCGTAGCCTGGAAGGGAGCAGCAGTGTCCGTGTCCAGTTTAAGTGGGGAGCGGATTTAGATGTTTCCGTCGATGAAATGCGACAGGCGATTGATAAAATCCGGCAGGCATTTCCTGACGATGTCGAGATGCCGTATCTGCGTCGCTACGACGCCAACGGTTCGCCGATCATCTATTTAAGTTTGAACAGTGAACTGGAAGTGACAAAGCTGACTCAGTTCGCTGAGAGAGCGATTATTCCACGGTTAGAACGTCTCGATGGCGTGGCTCGTGTTGGCATGCGGGGAGAGGTCAAACGAGAAATTCATGTCGATATCGATCGCGCGAAACTGGAGTCGCTTGCAATTGGTGTCGATCAGGTCGTTCAGGCACTCGAAGAAGGGAATGTTAGTAAACCGGCTGGCGATTTCGAAGAAGGGCATCTACATCGCCTCATTCGCAGTCGAAGTGAATTTCAGACATTGGATCAGATCCGGGACCTTGTCATTCAACGGACCTCCGGAACGGTGATTCGCGTAAAAGATGTTGCGGAAGTGGTCGACGGTCACGAACGAATTACTCAACGGACACGTACGAACGGTCGTGCGGGAGTGATGGTGTACGTGTTCAAACAGGCAGGGGCCAATACGATTCAAGTGAGCGACGACGTTCGTAAAGCTGTTGCCGATTTGAACCTCGAACTTCGCAAAGCCGAACTCGTCATCCGACTCGACAAGTCGGACTATATTCGCAATTCAATCTCGAATATGCAGTATTCCGCCGTGTTGGGGATGGGGCTGGCGATGCTGGTTCTGGTTCTCTTTTTGCGAAGCTTTCAAAGTACGTTGATCATCGGGATTTCCATGCCGCTTTCGGTTCTGGGAGCGTTTGTCCTGATTTACTTTTGGGGCTTTACGCTAAATATGGTCTCCTTTGGTGGTCTCGCCTTGGGGATCGGGATGCTGGTCGATAATTCTATTGTTGTGCTGGAAAGTATCTTTCGAAAACGGGATGAAGGGCTCCCTCGCAAGGAAGCTGCGATTGAAGGAACCAATGAAGTCGCGAGTGCAATTACAGCAAGTACCGTCACGACTCTCATCGTCTTTCTCCCGTTGGCGTTTGTGCATGGGATGACTGGCGTCTTGCTTCACCAGCTGGCCTTTGTCGTGTGCGGGGCGATGATTTGCTCTCTGTTTGTGAGTCTCACGCTGACACCCGCGCTTGCCGCTTATTTGCTGTCGGAAACAACAAAATCTACAGAACCAGTGAGCAACAGAAGTCGGGGGCGGAAGATTCTGCATCTGCTTGCAACTCCCGCCAAATGGTTGCATGCCTCTACGGAATTCATCTTTCAGTTCATCGAGCGCGTCTACGAAAGATTCCTCGAATTTGCTTTGAAGATTTATCCTGTGACGGCGTCTCTGTTGCTGATTCTCTTCGCTGCGATTCTGGGGCTCGTTCCTCGCGTCGGAACGGACTTCCTTCCTAAGACTGATGATGGGCGAATTGGAATTACGGGAGTGATGGCTCCGGGAATTCAAGTCGATACGCTGGATCGACAAACAAAGATCATGGAAGAAGTCGTTGCAACTGCAATTCCAGAAACCCTCACAAGCTCAGTCTTTATCGGTGATTCAGCTGATGATGGAGAAGACTGGAATGAAGCTCGGGTGATTCTGCAGCTTGTCCCACGGGACGAGCGAGAATCGAGTGCAGAAGAGATCCGTAAACGGTTTATGAAACATCTCAAGCCAATCCCCGGGATGAATGTGAACGCTCGTGTCTACAGCGGACTACCGATGGCCAGGATGTTCAACAGCAACGGAGAAGATAACTTAGCGATACTCGTCCGGGGTCATGATCGTACTACCGCGAATCAACTGGCTGATGCCGTGATGCAAGCGATGAGGAACGTGACAGGCATTGTGAATGTTGAAAAGCAGATGGACAAAGATCGTCCGCAACTTATGACTCGCATTGACCGTGCCAAGGCGAGCCATCTCGGCATCACAGTGCAGACCATTACAGACACGCTCGAAACGACCTTTCGCGGAACTGAAGCGACCGTCTTCCGAGAAGATGGCGACGAATACAACGTCCTCGTTCGATTCAATAAGGAGGACCGCTCACGGCAAGCAGATCTCGATCAGGTTTCTGTCACGACAGACACGGGACGACTTGTGCCTCTGGGGAATCTCGTCTCGTTTCAGCTTGGGAACACCCCACTGGCAATCGACCGGTTGGATCGTCAACGTGTGATCATCATTTCGGCTTCAGCAGAAGGGCGTGATCTGGGGAGTGTCGTTAGAAATCTTCGCGACGAAATTGCCAAGGTTCCGGTACCGGATGGATTTCAAGTCGATATCAGCGGCGACTGGGAAGAGCAACAGAAAAGTTTTGTTCTGCTCACTAAAGGATTTTTGCTCGCGGTCCTGTTGATGTATATGGTCATGGCTGCTCAGTTTGAGTCGCTCCGTGATCCACTTTTGATTCTGTTCACCCTTCCTCTGGCTGCCATCGGAGTCATTCTGGTCTTTGTTTTCTGGGACACGACGCTCAATGTGCAGTCGTTCATCGGGCTGATTGTGCTCGCAGGTGTGGTCGTGAACAATGCGATTGTTCTCATCGATTACGCCAATCAGTTGCGTGCTCGCCACCCGGACCTTCCAGCATTGGAGATTATCCGTAGGGCCAGTACCCGGCGTTTCCGTCCCATTGTCATGACGACATTGACGACTGTGCTCGGCATGCTTCCAGTTGCTATGGGAACAGGCGAAGGGGGAGAGCTTCAGGCCCCGATGGCCCGAGTGGTGATTGGTGGTTTACTCTCCGGTTCGGTGATCACTCTAATAGTTATTCCGCTCATCCTGCGTGTAACGATGAAAAAGGGAGAGCCAACTGTTGAGGAAGCAGAGCTACCGGCGATCGTGCACGAGAAAACAAAAACCCTTTCTGCAGTGTGACTTACGTTGTTTTTTGTCAAGGCTTTTGTAAGCTTGTACCTCGAAACTCGCCAGAGAAGGTGTTTCTCGTCAATATATTGAGGCAGGTGACTCAAAACGCTCTCAAGTGCGGGAATTGGTTCTGTCGAAAACGCAAAGCTGTGGCATGAACTGAGTTCCGACACTATTCTGTGGGGAACAGGATCACACGCCTCAACTTGCCTTTTGAGCCAGTTGCACTCACTTGGGGTCACCTTCTGTGAGTGCCGGACCTCGTATCAATCGTCGTGTATTTAATTCCAGGAAGATTCTGAGATGACGATCTCGGTTGAAGAGTATTTCGCAACACGTAAAGACGACCGCAAGAAAGAAACGCGGTATCTGAACGTGATCAACAAGGACTCCTGCACCAGCTGCCAATCCTGCGCAACTGTTTGTCCTGTCGATTGCATCTTTGAAGTTCCGAGCTCGATTCCTGGACAAAGCTACCACCAGATCGATACGTCACGCTGTATTGGTTGCCAGATGTGCTACCGCTCTCCAAGTGATAGCTCCAGCGTTTACCAACTCACGATTTGTCCCTGGAATGCCATCGACATGCTTCACAATCCGAATGTGAAGCCAGCTGAGCAGTCGAATTTCTTGCCATATTGGAAGGGATCTGAAGAGGATCTCCCCTGGCCGAAAATTGAAGAGTATGGCTACCAACTCCGCTTGGATGGCGAAGTCTTCCTCCCACTGGGTCGCGAAGACCTGCTTGAGATCATGGACTGGTTCACAAAGCCTGATTGGTTGTTCTCTGAAGATGGTGAGACGATCGCAATCGCATCAGTCACCAGCAGAGGCGAGAACAAGGTCCGCTACACAGCCTCAGAAGAAGGCCACGACCTGTTGGAGTGCATCTTTGACGACTGGCAACGAATCTTCATGGATTGATTCCTCACGAATCATCCAGCATTGAGTGCCAGCGAACTATTCAAAGTTGAGTGCCAGCGAATCTTACTGAAGTGTTGGAACTTCGCCGGTTGACCCAACGCCAAGCTTTCTCAGAAAAGGTTGGAGTACCACGAGCAACCCGATTGTTGCAAAGATGTGAATCGGGAACAGCACTGGGACGAGAAAGCGGCCCTCGACAGACCATGTGGCTGCGATTGCGAACAGGTTCATCGCAAAGACTGCTAGTAGAACTTTGCCGAGCGGAGTTCTCCTAATCGACCAGACTCCGAGGAGTGTCGGTACAAGCATGATCCACTGGCCTATCCCTCGTGGCCGGCATTCCTGATACATCTTGATTGGTGTGAGCAGGACGACTTTCATCGGATTGGCTCGAATCCATTTGAGTGCCTCCGCTTTGCTGTATTCAGCTTTGGCAATTTCATACTCAAGCTCCGACGCCTGTGGGTCTTTCACAACATCAAAAAAACCCTCGATTTCAATGTTGGGCCACACTCCTTTTGATTCCCAGATCGAATCACCAAAGCCTGCGGAGAGTTGGACAAGCCCTTGCGTTCCAAGGGGCATCATCTTTTCGGTTAGTTTGATGTTCCGGACCGCCCAGGGAGTAAGGACCACTCCGGTTCCAACCAGATAAAGAGTGACCGCAAGAACTGATTGGCGAAAATTGAATTTCAGCTTCCGAATGATCCAATAAAGTGTCAGGCACATTCCAGGGACCCAGAGAATCATCATCGTTCGTGCGAGCAGCGAGAAACCAAATATAAACCCGATGAGTGCTGAATACAGTAAGATTTCGGAGAGTTTAGCTCGCTGCATTCGTTGAAGTCGCAAGAGTGCGACACAGATGATCGATGTGAAAAATAACGACATCGGTTCCGTTAGAATTGCTCGCCCGTAAAGCCGTGTGCGGACGTCGATGACGATGAAAAGTCCGAGGGCAACAACGACACTTTGCCAACCATAGCGGGGATAGAGCGTCATCACGATCAGTGCCAGCGTGCCAGCCATGAAGCCTGCATCCATGATTCTCGTTGCCCAGAACTGCCTTCCGAAAAGACGGTTCAAGTAGCTGATGGCATATGGATAAAGTGGTGGTCGATAAGTGACCTCCCAGTGAGGCCGGGGTTCGAGTTTAAATCGCTCTGCTGTTTTCGCTGCAACATCATACGGCTCTCTAAACTCGGGGTCTTCGCTGTTCAGCACAAATCCGCGTCCGTGGGCAAGTTCCCAACCGATTGAGTCGTAGTCGACTTCATCACCCGAGGTCGATGGGGGACCGTTCAAATCAAATTTGAAGTGGTAGTACCCGACAAAAATTGTCCAGCATAGAATGAAAGAAAAGAGGCCGACGCACCAGTTCGGAGGTTGCCGGCTGGTTGGAGCTGTTTTCTGTGGAAGTGGCTCAATCATGCTTTTCTTCCAGACTGTAAAATTGAGCGGAGCGTCGTTTCCGCAGGAGATGAAGTGTCGACTTGGTGATAACGACAGTTTGTTTCGCCGGTCGTCTTTTTGAGATCGTGCAAAAACTGATTAAACTCTTCGAGATAGCCCGTCCGAATCGCCTGAGCCTGAATTTGCTGATCGCCAGAGCCTTCGAGGTCTCGAAACAGAACGGAGCCTTCAAACGGAAACGTCTTTTCTGCCGTGTCGAGTACGTGAAGGAGACGGACGTCGCATTTCTTGAGTTGCAACAATCGCAGCCCTCGCCGGAATGATGTCAAATCGCCAAATGCATCGGTCAGGAGAATCACAATTGACTTCTCTGGAACACGTTCGGCAGCTTTTGAAAGGCCGGTCCAGTTTTCGTCTTCAATACTTTTCGTCTTCTCAGCTTGGTGAAGTTGAAGGAGTGCTTCGAGTTGATTGATCAGCGTTTGTGTCCCGGCAGTTCCGTACAAAGGGCCGATAATGGATTCGATTGAATCATCAAAGCAGAGCAGGGCAGCCTTGTCTCTTTGATAACAGGTCATCCAGCCAATCGCTGCGGCCAGACAGGCTGCGTAGTTCAATTTGTTGAGCGGAGCTGATTGCGATCCGTAACGCATTGAGCCACTTACATCGAGGAGCAGCCAGGCCTGAAGTTGGTTTTCATCTTCGAATTGCCGGACATAGAATCGGTCTCGTTTGCCGTACAGCTTCCAGTCGAGAAACCGAACATCATCACCGGGGGAGTAATCACGGTGTTCCGCGAAGTCGACGGAGAAGCCGCGTTGATTCCCTCGATGTGTGCCGGTGAGAACACTTTCGACAAGAGAGCGGGCGCGCAGGGAGAGCGTCTCCATTTGCGCGAGGGCTTCGGGGGTCAGCAGGTCGGCGCTCACTCGCTTATCCAACTTTGGTGATGAAGCGTTTCAGAAAATTTTGAGACGCTTCGTCACCGGGACCGGGGACGATCTCGATAAGCTTTTGAACAATCTGCGCAGTGGTGAGTCCATCGGCCTCAGCGTTGAAGTTCAACACAAGTCGATGCCGCAGGATCGGCAGGAGCATTGCTTGGACGTTCATGGCGGTGGCGAGTTCACGCCCGGTGACTGCAGCATGTGCCTTGGCAGCCAGGACCAGCCATTCCGATGCTCTTGGACCGGCTCCCCAGCTCAGGTATTGGCCGATTTCATCAGGAGCTTCATTCTTTTGGGTTCGTGTTGCGCGAACGAGGGCGATGGCATAACGGACATCGTGCTCTGCCATCGGCATGCTATGAATGGTTTCCCGAAAGCGGACAAGTTGTTGCGGATCAATCACTTTGTTCAGGCTTGTGGTTTGACGAGACGTTCGCCGTTGTACAATTTCGAATTCATCTTCTTCATCAGGGTAGTCGACCTGGATTTCCAGCATGAAGCGATCGAGTTGAGCTTCCGGGAGAGGATATGTTCCCTCCTGTTCGATCGGATTCTGCGTTGCGAGAACAAAGAACGGATCGGGCAGAGAGTGTCGCTGACCGTTCGCGGTCACTTGCCGTTCCTGCATCGCTTCCAGAAGTGCCGCCTGAGTCTTGGGAGGCGTTCGGTTGATTTCGTCCGCAAGAAGGACCTGTGTGAAAATTGGCCCAGGAATGAAACGGAACTCACGTTGTCCGGTGGTGCGGTCTTCCTGAATCACTTCTGTCCCGGTGATATCAGCGGGCATCAAGTCGGGAGTAAACTGAATGCGGTTAAATGATAAAGCCAGCACATCGGCCAGCGATTTGACCAGCATTGTTTTTGCCAGTCCAGGCACACCAACAAGAAGAGAATGTCCACCGGAAAGAAGCGAGATCAGGATCTGATCAATCACGTCTTTCTGGCCAACGATGACCTTCGAAATTTCCTCGCGTAACTGATCGGTTGCAGCTTGCAACTCTTTCAGGTCTTCAAGGGTGGGTGAGCTTTGGTCACTGGTGGTCATATTCAGTTTTTGGGTTGAATTCGCGACTCTGAAATCACTCAACCATCATAGCTGTTGACCCTGACTCTTTTGAACTCACCCGGACTTGAATCTCCCGTTTCGCCGGACACTTCATCAGACACATCCTCTGTTCGAAGTCAGTTCCAACGCCACTCTTGGTGGTGAAAAAGTGATTGTGGTTGCAGACTTATCTAGCGAAGTTAAACTCAATGTCCCACCATCCCTTAAGGATCCCACCATGATTGCCTCCCGAAGACGCTTCCTCGCACAATCCGCTGCAACATCTGTTCTCGCTCTTTCATCGCTGAGCCGCAGCAATTTGCTCGCACAAGGAAGTGCGGTTTCGGAAAACCACTATGAAGTGGTCGACGTGAAACAAACCACGGTGAAGCTGGAGTATCGACCAGCTCCTCGGCGGAATATGGATCGTGAACTTCCTCACTGGCGATACACCGAATTTTGCGAGGTTCAACTCAAGTCGCAAGTCACCGGAACGGGTGAAACACTGCTCTATTACAACTGGGGCGTCCCTTCCGATCTCGATGTGAAGCGGGTGATCGGCAGAAGTGCCATTGAAATGATGTGGGATGATACGCTCGGCTCCGGGTTGCAAATGGCGCTTTTTGATGCCGTCGGCAAAACAGCTGGCGTCCCGGTGCATGCATTGATGGGACAGAAGGTGCATGAGAAGACACCGCTCTCCTGGTGGAATATCGATACCATCGCTGAAGACATGGCGAGCGAATGTCAGTTGGCGGAGCAGTCAGGATACCGATGGTATAAAACCAAGGGGCGTCCCTGGTTTGATGTCTTCGCCCAAATGGACGCTGCCACAAAACTCGTCAGCGAATCATTTAAGATTGATATGGATTTCAATGACACCTTGCGCGACGCCGACCGCGCAATGCCAATCTTGGAACGTCTCGCTGAATATCCGCAAACCGACATCTTCGAGTCACCCATACCGCAATCGATGGTCCGGGACAATCAGCGAATCACGAAAAAGACCGATGTGAAAGTTGCGATGCACTATGGAGACCCTTCTCCAACAACTGTCGTTCGGTCAAAGTGTTGCGACGGGTTTGTAATCGGAGGTGGAGCAACGCGAGTCATCTCGCGAGGACGTTTTTGTGAGCAAACAGAAATGCCGTTCTGGTTGCAGCTTGTCGGGTCTGGAATGACCGCAGCCTTTTCGCTTCACTTCGGTGGAGCGCTGGAGCAGGCAGTCTGGCCGGCGGTGAACTGTCATCAATTGTACGAGGACGATTTGTTAGTTCAGCCAATTCAGGTCGAGGAAGGTTACGCGCGAGTTCCCGATGCGCCCGGAATTGGTTACGAACTCAACCGTGATCTTGTCGAGAAGTTGAAAGTGCCGAAGCCGAAAAGACGGCCCGAGCCGCAACGCCTCATTGAAACAAGCTGGCCCGATGGTCGAAAGATCTACACTGCAAGCAACGGCAAGGTCAATTTTATGCTCGATGCCGCCAATCGCGAACGTTATCCATTCTTCGAAGATGGTGCCGACACTCGTCTTGTTGAAAATGACGGCAGCGACCAGTGGAAGCGGTTGTATGAATCTGCCAGGAAAAAAGGCCCCATCGCGGGATAGTCACGCCCGAGCATGCTTCAATTTTAGCTGTACACTTCAAGTGTTCGGGATATCAAGAAAGTTCTACGATTGTCAGTGACCTGCAACTGACGATAAAATTGCAGGGTGCGCTTCCCAGGTTGGAATGCCAGTTCAATTGGAATTGAGACAGCAATGCTAAGAATTGAAAGCTCAGGTCGGCAGCAACTTTGCGATGGAATGAATCGCCGTCGATTTATCGAAGTTGGTTCGCTGAGCGCGTTTGGCCTCGGACTGGGATTGTCTGGGCTGCTGAAGCATGAAGCGACCGCTGCAGAATCAGGCACGTTTCAACAACAGTCGAAACGTTCTGTGATCATGATCTGGCAGCATGGTGGCCCATCGCAGCTTGACACCTTCGATATGAAGCCGCTCGCTCCTGCGGAAATTCGTGGCCCGTGGCAGCCGATTGCCTCATCGCTTCCAGGGTTAGATGTCTCAGAACTTTGTCCTGAACAAGCCAAAGTGATGGACAAATGCTCGGTGATTCGAAGTTTCTCGCACGGGAATGGAGATCACTGGGCGGCAGCTCACTGGATGTTGACAGGTCGATTGGGGGCAAACGGGTCAGACCGTGCACCGCGTCAGCCATCAATGGGGGCAGTCGCTTCGCACTTGCTCGGTCCTCGCCTTCCGGGGGCGCTGACTTCGGTCAATATGAACGATGGTGGATTCGGATATCACGGCGGTGCGTGGATGGGTGTTGCACGGAATCCGTTCCGATACGGAGAGTTCAGCTACGGAAACGAAGCGGGGCGATTGCCGACCGGTGATCACAAAAGCTTTTCACTCAGCGACGGCTTAACGCAAGATCGGGTGATGAATCGTGTTGCGTTACAAAATCAGATGGACCAGCTGAAGCGGAAGATCGATACGTTTTCAACCTTTGATCAGCTTGATGACGTCGACTCTCAAGCACTCGATATTTTGATGTCGGGTCGTACACGCGAGGCGTTCAACCTGGATGCTGAAGATCAGAAGACGAGAGACCGCTACGGTGAAGGCTGGGGCGAGCAGGCTTTGTTGGCTCGGCGTTTAGTGGAAGCGGGCGTTCGATTTGTTTCGTTGAATACCGGGTACTGGGATGATCACAGTAATATCAAACGTGGTCTCGATTCCAAAATGCCCCGGCATGACCGCGCCGTCGGTGTGCTGATTCAGGATCTTGCAGATCGCGGTATGCTGGATGACACTCTCGTTATCTCCGCTGGCGAGTTCGGGCGCACACCAAAGATCAACGGGAACGCCGGTCGAGATCACTGGCCACAGGCCCAGAGCATTCTGCTCAGCGGCGGCGGTTATCGACACGGGCAAGTGATTGGCAGCACAAACGCCAACGCTGAATACCCGACTTCTCGCCCCGTCGGAGTCGAAGACTTCTGCGCCATCGTTTACCGCGCACTCGGCCTCAACGTCGACGACACCATCATCGACCCCTCCGGCCGCCCAGTCCACTTACTCCCCAGCGGCGTCGTGCCACGAGAACTGATTTGAGGCTGTAGCAACGTCCCGTGATTTCCCGGAGGTGGCACGCCCAGCACGAAACGTAGTGGAGTAATGGGTGTGGCGAATGCCGAGTTGACGTGGAATGATTCAGCAACATATGAGCGAAGAAGAGAGTCAAGTCGTTCAACCACAGGCAAGACATACTTCAGCAAAAGGCGACCGGTGACATCACCACTTACACCTACGAATGCCAGCTAGTAGAATGGGGGGAGTTCGTCGATCTATGTTAATGGTGGGACACGAGATTTACTTATGAAAGAAATGATACCCTTTGAACAAAGTACTACGAGAACGTAACCCACCAAATCGTTGTTCAAATTCCCTCCCCCCCCTACGTCTCTGGCATGGGGGCGAATTCAAACAATCCGAGTAAGCCGTTATGATGCTCTGTGATGTTGGGTTACGCGAATTTCCACTTGGAACAGAGTCACCAGAATCGATTCAAGCCGTTTCTTGCAGTCACAGCAGGCTCTCATTCACTTCACCCCCAACCTACGTCACTGCTTGCGAAAATACGCCTTGTCGTTATTTGAGTCGTGAACTCTCATTTTATTCGAGACCTTGTCGATGATTGAGTCTCTACTTCGTGCTCGCCACGCCCATCCTTTCGCTTCGCTCCAGTCTGGGCCGTGCCACCCAATCCAACCGAACAAGTCGGTCGGGCCACCCTGCCGCTTACTGAAAGCCAATTAAGGAGAGTGAAAAATGTCACGTAAAGATAGAATTCCTAAGTCGCTTGCAGGCAAACTACGCGACTTGGACGATCATGTATTTCTGCTTCGCTCAAATATCAACGGTTTGAAAAACGGGGAATCTGCTCATGTAAAACAAATTGCTGCAGAATTAAGAACGTTGATTTGTTTTAGTAGTGGGACAGAAGGCTTGCTGTGGCGATTAACTCAGGCTCTGAATGTTAGTGATGAAATTTACGTCTCGGCACCATACGCTATTGACCGAGAAAATCCAATTACTCATTCAATGAGTTTTTCATTATTTCACATACAGAGAGGAGAACTCGTTCCAGAAATGTTCCATCCACAGGTTCACTCACTCAAGGAGATCGTCAAAGAATACGAAGCAATATATTTGTCGTCCTTGAAAGATAAGTTTATTACGCATGAATTGTTGATAAAATCCATTGCTCAGCAGATGGGGTCTGCACATGAAGATGATGGCATAGATTCCGATTTAGTAAGATTGCTAAATGTGCAAGTAAATGGAAATCCGTCATTTTTAAACATTTTATTGATAGATGCCGAGTTCACTCTTGAGATCGCAGAACGAGTTCTACAAGAGTCTTGCAGGAGTGGGGTTTATAAAAGGAAGCTTCGAAAGACTGGTGACGGTGATTTAGCTGTCGTGCTTAGATACTCATTGATCGATGATTTTGTGTCTCGTTGCAAAGCATTTTCAGCTAAAAGTTTTATAACTGGGACAGAAATTAATGTCTACTGGACATCGACTGGTGTTGAATTAATTGTTGAAAGATACGGTTCTGAAGTGTTTGGTAGTTCAATTAAAACAACTACCGACGATAAGGAAGTTTTCTTTGTGATGAATTATTCTTCGAAAGTACAATGTGGTAGTGTCTCTGTGGATGGTGAAACGGTTATATCAGAGATTGATTTACCTATTGGATGGATAGAAGCAAGGGATCTTCATTTTACTTGGCACGACAAGATCGCTAATTATTATGTTTCGCCAACATTTCAGGTGCTATTGTTTGGAAGATGCTTGCCTAATAATGAGAGGATAGGTGATAGATTGCTCTCTATGTCAGAATGTCTTCAGTTTCGAAGATTAGAACTGAAATAGGGACAGTCGCTACTGTCCCTGGCAATCAGTCCCCAGCCATCCGTTGCGCGGACATCGATCAGATCGTAAACGGTTGAACTGACGAACACTTTCGTGTGTTGCTCTTAGTAATTCTGGTAGTGGTCCCTCAGCTAGTGAAACCAAGGAATTGCTGGGCAACACGACTTCTCCAGCGAGTCGGCACGGGTGGCACGCTCAGACTGGAGCGGAGCGTAAGGATGGGCGTGGCGAATTTCGTGTTGACTCTCGTTCTTCCACCATTGGTAATGTTCTATCCATCTGAAGCGGGACGTTTTCTTCTCCTGCATACCTGCGCCGGTTTCCAGTGTTGAAAGTACCCGAAAGCTCTCCTTCGCTTCACCCAACCTGCGTCACTGTTGATGGACCTCTCCGTATTGTAGAATGTTGAAACTGCATTCGCACGGCTCACAGAGACCGGGGCACGCAGTCCGCTATGAGCACTGCCAACCTGCGCCTGCCCACCTTCACTCACAGATCGGAACATCATGACGTCGAGCGAGTTCCAACATCGGTTTGAATCGACTCGCTGGACGTTAATTCAAGCTGCGAATCGGGGGGCGGATTCCTCATCGGTGAATCACGCCCTGGCGGAACTCTGTGAAATCTACTGGTTTCCTCTCTATGCTTTTTCACGCAAACAGTAATCGTAGGTTGGGGTGAAGCGAATGAAAGAACGTGATCCTATGCAACGTTGAAGTAGAAAGGAAATGTTGCGTTGATCACAGCAGGGATTCGCGGAACCCAACATTTAGAGCCTTTGAATTCATGTCGAATTATCGTCGGTCGAGAATCGGTCAAGTCTATTTCTTTACGGTGGTCACGAATCGTCGAGCACCGATTTTGACCACCGATCTTGGAAGGAGATGTCTGAGCCAATCGATTCACGAAGTGCGGGGTGAATTGCAATTTAAAAACGTGGCGTTTGTACTTCTACCTGATCATATTCATGCGGTCTGGGAACTCCCATTGGGTGAGACGGACTATTCGACTCGCTGGAAGCGAATCAAAGCAACATTCACAAAGAAGTGGCTGAAAGCCGGAGGGAGCGAGCAATGGAAATCAGCCAGCAGGGAAAGCAAGGGAGAACGTGGCATCTGGCAAAAACGCTTCTTCGAACATACATGCAAAGATGAGTCGGGCTTGAAACGTTGCGTTGACTACATCCACGTGAATCCTCTCAAGCATCAACTCGTATCACGCGTTCGAGATTGGGAATGGTCTTCTTTTCATCGCTATGTTGAAGCCGGAGATTATGACATTAACTGGGGAAACGCCAATGATTGGTACGGAGACGAATTCAAACATTTCGAGTAAGCCACCATCGCGCTCAGCAATGTTGGGTTCCGCTAATCTCCATTTGAAACAGAGTTGCCAGAATCGATTCAAGCCGTTTCTCGCAAACAGAGCAGACTCTCATTCGCTCCACCCAACCTACGAGTACTTTGAGTGACATCGTCGCATCAACATTCTTGAGCATATCGCTTGTGCAGGGTGGTGAAATGCTGGGCGTTGGCGACCGGTGAGAGTCTCTCTGAAATCATTCTCACACATTGGATTTCTTAAGCGTGGAGTCCATGAAAGTTTCAATGATACCACAGGAATTGTGCGAGATTTTGTTTCTGGCTTGCGCTGTGGAAATGTGAAAACGGGGCTGGATACTGGAATTGGTATGTCGTTTGCTTATTCCTGTTTTACAACCAGATGATTCAAGAAAGCGCTCCCTCCTTGAATCCTTTCCGCACTTGCGGACTCTTTCTCCCCGAAGGAACTCTCAATGTTTACGCGTCACCGATCACGTGGTTTTACTCTTATCGAACTTCTGGTGGTCATTGCCATTATTGCGATTCTGGTGGCACTGTTGCTGCCAGCCGTACAGCAGGCTCGCGAAGCGGCACGACGAACTCAATGCAAAAACAATTTGAAGCAGTGGGGACTGGCTCTTCACAACTATCATGACACAATGAATGTCTTTCCACCGGCTCTGCTGAATTCCGGACGCTACGACGATGCGAATTACTATGGTGCAAATCGTCCAGGGGTTTTGAACACCACGGGCTGGGTGTTTCTCTTGCCATATATTGATCAGGCGGGCTTGTATAACCAGTACGACTTCAATGCCTGCTCGAGTATGTCTTCGCCGTACGGGCATCCTGTTCAGCAGACTGACGCCGTCAACGCAGAGGCAGTCAGTACGAAACTCACTGTGTTGGAATGTCCGACAGCTGGGATTGAGACCTCAGACTACGGAGCAGGAACGACGACCTTCTATTCACGCAACGATGTGAATCGGGCGAATTACTTCTTTGCGACTGGGTATTTCACAGATTACAGCTCGGACTATGGAGCAAACAGTGGAGATCCGCGTCTTGGTGCGTTCGGGAACAACGGTGCTGCCCGGATGCGAGATCTTCGCGATGGGACCTCACAAACGGTTCTGATTGGAGAGGGTGTCGGAGGACCTGAGTATAAACTTTCTGAGCACTACGGTCCCTGGGGGCTTTCTGGAACTCATACCTCGGTACATGGTCGCGTTGTGAGTGGAGATGACATGCGGGATCCGGCATCGTTCACACCCTACTCATCAAACTGGCACTTGAATGCAGCCTACAACAATGACTCACTAGGCAGAAGCTATGCCTGGGTGTTTAACAGCCTGCATACCGGTGGAGGACAGTTTCTCATGGGGGATGGTTCAGCCCGTTTTCTCAATGAGAACATGGACTATAAAACGTTCTGCTATCTCAATTACATCCACGATGGAGAAGTGGTTGGAGAATTCTAGAGAAGTTTGCTCTAACGTGTGCCCGTCAAGAACGCATCTCTCTAGAACCAGTCCGAAAACCTCTGGAATAGCCACTTTCCTCAACGTTTGAGAGAGCAATTTCAAGTTTCAGGATCAGTTCTAGTAAAAATGCTTTTCGCCACGAGGTAGATCCTGCAAAGCAATTTGAAAGATGCTCTAAACGCTCTGCAACGTCAGTTTTATACACGATGAAATTTTTGCATATCAGATTCGAATAGGAAAATTACAATGTTGCGGTTTCAAAGTTACCTGCCATGGGGAATGATGCTTTGTGCTCTTGTCCTGGTCGGTTGTGGTTTCAATGCGAATTCATCGATGGTCCCGGTCTCCGGGAAAATCTTGGTCGATGGTGTTCCATTGCAGAACGCGGAAGTTCACTTCTTCACGGATGAGCAATCGAGTTCCGCGAAAACAGATGAGGAGGGAAATTACGAGTTGATCGCCGGAACTCTGCCGGGTGTGAATAAAGTCTATGTGACCAAATGGGGGGGGGATTTGTCGCTGTTCGATCCGACTGAAGGACTCGACGCAGGTCAAATGGCCGCCGCCGCTGCCGTTCGGCCAGTCGGTCGAAGAGCACGCACCAATTCTAAAACACCAAAGCAGGTTCTACCTGCGAAGTATAGCGATCCTGTGAAAACAGAGTTGAGAGTCTCTGTTCCGGAAAGCGGCTTGGAAGGAGCCGATCTACAATTGACGTCCAAGTAAACTGTCGAATCGTTTCAACAACAAAATAGGGAGCCGTCCTATTAGGGGGGCTCCCTATTTTTAATTCTAAGCATGAGGATCAATTCGAAAGAGACGCTAGGGCATCTTTCGAATTGGTTTGCAGGATCTGCCTCGTGGCGAACAGCATTTTTACTAGAGGAATGCGTTCTTCACGGGCAAACGGTAGAGCAAACTGCTCTAGACCTTAGCTGATTTCTTTCACCTCGTAACCTTCACGGTATTGGCGTTTGAGGAGTTCATTTGCTCCGTAGGCGTGGTCGCCTTCGAATTGTTCGGTTTCGGGGTTGTGCGTGAGGATGGGGCTCATCTTGATTTCACCGCTGTTGATGGTAATCCCGAATGGCTTGAGGTTCTCTCGCATGTTCTCCTGGAGCATGTGCCAGGGTTTGAAATCGGGAGCGATACTGCGGACGGTTTCTGCATCGTAGGCTCCTCCGACGCGTGAGGCGACGTTCGCCAAATTGCACCAGCCGGTTGAGATATGTCCCGTTTCGACTTCAGCGTTGAGGCTGTCACGGTCGCGGGATTTGATGGCATCGAGGAAGTTTTTCTTGTGCAGGGTGTTGATGTCGCCCCCCTTGAAGACTTTGATCTCTTTTCCATCTTTATCGACAGCGACTCCTTTTCCACGTTGACCAAGGTAGTAGCCTCCTTCACACGCGACGACGTATCCGGAACTTGGTCCGTTCATCGGGCGGTCTGCTTTTGAACTCCATCCGCCACGCTCACCCGGAGCTTTGTTGAGATTGCTCAACGCGATGATGGTCGGGAACGAGCCGGTGTCAAAGTAGACATAATGCACGTTGGGAGAGTCACCCGCATCGTTCCAGACGACACGTCCGCCACAAGAGAGGATTCGTTTTGGTGTGGTGACGGAATCCTGATAGGCGACGTTGCGCACATCGTCGAGGACGTGGACTCCCCAGTTCCCCATCTCACCCGAACCGGTGTTCCAGTCCCAGTGCCAGTCGTAATGAAACTTGTTTCGATAGATCGGCTCATCTTGTGCCGGTCCCAGCCAAAGGTCGTAATCAACTTCCTTCGGAATCGGCAATGGTGTGTCGCGTTTCCCTATGCTGGCACGTGGTCCGAGCCGGTTCGCTTGCGCATAGATAATGTTTCCGAGTGCTTTTTCTTCGTGCAGGAATTTCTTCGCTTCGGCCTGCATGGGATCGGAACGTTGTTGAGTTCCGAGCTGGACGATTTTGTTGTACTTCCGAGCGGCGTTTACGACTTGTCGGCCTTCCCACTGGCTGTGGGAGAGTGGTTTCTCGACATAGACATCTTTGCCAGCTTCCATGGCCCAGATCGCTGCCAGGCAGTGCCAGTGATTGCAAGTCGCGATGGCGACGGCATCGACGTTCGGATCATCGAGGAGTTTTCGGAGATCTTTGTACGAAGCAGCCTCGTATCGTTTCGCGGCATCGCTGGCGTGCTTTTCATCCGGGTCAGCGACGGCGACAACGTTTGCTCCAACTGCGCTTTGGAACCCTTGAGCGAGCGCATTCCCACGTCCGCCAAGACCAATGACGCCGATGCCGATTTCGCTATTTTTGTTGACTGCTTGTGCTGAGGCAATCTTCGAAAGTGCTGGGAGGGAACCGGTGGCCAACGCTGCCGTGGCGGTCGTCTTGAGAAAACTTCGCCGTGTACTATTAGACATTGGTATTCCTTGATCTGAGGAAGTTTTGGTTGTCGCGTCAGAGTTGAATCGGTCGGGGGAGCCGGAACGTTCAGCCCATTGATTTATTCTACGGGATCCGAACCAGTTTTGACGAGTTTATCAGCGGAAACTCATTGATCGTGACGAATTCAGGGTTTCTGAATGAGCAGTGTTTCCTTCTCCCAAAATTTGGATCGACAAAACTCCTATTGCATCCAACTTGTTCATGAATTCGCATTTGCCTATTCTCACAAATATGTGATAATCGTCACATTCGACATCTTTCAAACACTTTACATTCGCTTCTCATTTCGAGAAGCGATTTCAAATCATCGATGAGGGGAACGGAGTGAAACCACTCTTCACACAATCATATTTTAGTCATGTTTCCACCTCCTGTTTTGTGGCGTTGTTCTCGCTTGCTTTAGGAGCGAACAGCCTTGCTCCCAGTGAGGCCGCTGCTCAGGAGGAAGAAATCCGAGTGATTTCAGGACTGGGCAGTTCTGAATTGCTCATCGGAGATCTGGAGCACATCGTTTCGAAGGTTGCAGGTCGGGATGATTCGTTTCAAGACAACATTTTCCCGAACATCGATATCTTTCTGTACGGTGTGGACCCCGCAAAAGGAGTCCGGCTTGATCCGATTTTCAGTGAAAAACACGGAATGGAACTTCAGCTGATTGTTCCTATCGCAGATCTGGATGAGTTTCTGAATGACAATCTTGATCCGATTGGCATCGAATCGAAAAGGGATCGCCGTGATCGTGACCTTTATGAACTCAGCGGGACTGTTTATGAAGGATGGCTGCGTTCCTTGAAAGACCCGGAATACATCGTGATGTTTCCGCGAAAGGAAGCCATTCCAAAAGGAATGGGGCACCCAGCGAAATTGCATGAGGAATTGGTCAAGAAGGGCTATCTGCTATTTGCGAAACTGGATAACTCCAAGAGCAAGCTCGAGACCCGCAAGTCTGCATTTGAAAAGATGCAAACAACGTCACTGGATGGAATTGAGAAACGTCCTGACGAAACTGAAAAGGCTTATGAACTCAGGAAAGCGGTTCTCAAGCAACAATTGAGTGTGTTGCAGCAGTGGTTTGTCGAGAGTCAGGAAACTGTCCTGGGCGGCAAGCTTGATCGAGAAAAGAATGTCGCGCTGACTGAGTTATTCTTCTCTGCAATCGAAAAGACACAGTTGCAAGAAGATATTCTTCGCGTTCGTGATGAACCGAGCTATTTCACACCTGTCGAAACCGTCGAGAAATCGCTACTGGCGACTCGTGTCAATTTCATGTTCAGTGACGATGTCGTCGCCAGCTTGAAAGAGATTTATCAACTTTCAGAGACGGTTGCGAAGGAACAGGTCGAAGAAGACAAGTCGGTTTCGGAAGGTGAGAAAAAATCTCGCATCCGGTCTGCAGGGCTACTGAAGGAAGTCCTGCAACAGAGTGCTGAATTAGGCGTTCTCGACGCGTTCCTCGATATTATCCCATCTGGTGATGCTCACACTTTTCTGGTCGGTGTTCGCTGCCAGGGACAGGAGCAAATTCTGAAATCAATTGACGAACTCCCGGCGTCTCGCGAAGGCTGGAAAGTTGAGAAAGATGTCGCAGAAGTTGAAGGTGTGAAGATCCATAAGCTCGACTTGGGAGCGAAAGCCCCTAAGGCACTTGCCGAACTGTATGGCGAATCGCACGGAGTCATTTATCTGGCAGCCAGCGACAAAGCTTTCTGGATGGCATTTGGTGCGACTGCCAAAGATGAGCTTTCCAAGAGGATCAAAGCTGTTCGGACTGCGAAAGACGTGAAAAGTTCAAGTGTCGTCTTTTCGATGGAAGCTCAGGTTGGCCCACTCGTGAAATCAATGAACAATCTGTTCAAAGACGAATCGAGCGTGATTGGGGAAATGGTGAATCGACGACAAGCCAGTCGTGCGGAGCGGAAGAAAGTCAAAGGGGAAGAGAAAACGGACGAAGCCGAAGGTGATCGTCCTGCTCGGCAGGCAGCCGGAGCCTTTTTGACATTTGACTGGGTCGACAAAGTCGTTGGCACCATGGAAGGTGAAAATGACACAGTCAGCTTGATGATGAAAGTGAATGAAAAAGGCGAGATCATCGGGACAGGCAAATTGCATCAGGGAATCCTGAAAGCAGTCGGCGTATTGCTAGCCAACTTCGCAGACGAGAATCTGCAGTAGTCCTTGAATTCGTGAATAATCTCTGAGAATCCCAAGCCACGTCATCAAGATGACGTGGCTTTTTTTGGGATAAATGAAATGTTTCGCCAGACACTCTAACTCTCCGGCGAAATTCTGACGGGAGGAGGACTCATGTTCATGCGACCTGTTTCTTGCTGGGTGTTGTTAGTCATCGCTGAGTTTGTGGTTCCTGTTCAAGCGGAATGGGTACGACACACGATTGATCAAAGCTCTCGCGGTGCAGATGGTGTCCGCGTGATGGACATCAATGGAGACGGCCTCCCGGATTTGGTGACAGGGTGGGAAGAAGGGGGGCAAATTCGTGTCGCGACACACCCCGGTACTCAGCTTTCAAAAAAAGCATGGCCTGCGGTAACAGTCGGAAAGGTGAAGTCGCCTGAAGATGCGGTCTTTGTCGATCTCGATCATGACGGGAACGTAGATGTGATCAGCTGTTGTGAAGGGAAAACGCGAACGGTTTTTGTGCACTGGGGAAGCCACGATTCTTCGATGTGGCAAACTCAATCGATCCCCGCTACGGAAAAGGTTGCGATGTGGATGTTTGCAGCTCCGCTGGATGTTGACGGAGAGAATGGAGTTGACCTCATCGTCGCTGCCAAAGGACCGGGAGCAAAGATTGGCTGGCTGAAGAGCCCGAGTGATGCACGCAATCTCGAAGAGTGGAAATGGCAACCACTGGCAGATGTGGGCTGGGTCATGTCGATCGAGACAGTCGATATGGACGGCGACGGTGATCTGGATATTCTCTACAGCGACCGAAAATCAAAAACTCGTGGTGTGCACTGGTTAGAAAACGAATCAGAGACTGAGCCGGTGCATGCTTGGAAGCGCCACACGGTAGGGGGAACCGATCGAGAGGTGATGTTCCTGGCATTGGGGGACGTCAATCAGGATGGACAAATCGACATCGCCACGACTGTGAAGGATGGCCCAATTACCTGGTTTGAACGAGTCGATTCCTCTGGCAGGAAGTGGACTGTGCATGAAGTCGATTTGCCTGCAGGAACCGGCAGCGGAAAAGGAATTGCCATTGCTGATGTCGACTTGGATGGAAAGAACGATCTGGTTTATACCTGCGAACATGCAGAGAAGAAAATCGGGGCCGGGTGGTTGTCTGCTGGTCAATCTGTACAGAATCGCAACTGGAGACCAACTGACATCAGTGGGACCAAACACGGAATCAAATTTGATTTGATCCAAATGCTCGATCTCGACGGTGACGGAGACTTGGATCTCGTGACCTGCGAAGAGCGTGACAATTTAGGGGTGATCTGGTACGAGAACCCAACAAAATAAAGCAGTTTGCTCTAAGCCTTCGTTGTTCCATTTCGTTGTCCCATTTTGCTCCCGGTGATTCGCCGGGAGTAAAAGGACCGCCAAAAAACAGTGATGTCTCCACAGGCCAACGGTGAACACATTCTTATTCGAAAAATGCAATCAGACTTGGTTCGCATTTCACAAGCGAACCAAGATTGAGGAAAGACCGAGAAAGTAAACGTTTTGTGGAGGACTGAAGTCCTATCGAGGTCCAACTGCTCGATTGCTTACTTGTGGTCACTTACTTGGCCACTGAGGAGACTTTGGGGGCTTCAGCTTCTTCTGGTTCTTCGCCATCTGGAATTTCGACGACGAGGATCTCGACGACGAATTTTGCACCGCCTCCAGCACCACCACCGCCGCCACCATCGAAGTTTTCCTCAGCGATTCCAGTCTCCGCTGATCCAGGGTCAGAACTTCCGGAGCCGTTCCCAGCTTGTCCATTTTGCTTGGGCATTGACTTAGACGGACGGGCGTTGCTTTTAGAAAGCAGGATGTCGAGAGAGCGAATAGTGCCTGATTTTTTGTTCGGCTTCACTTTTCCATCCATCCACATTCCGTTGCCGCCGAGGATTGTGAGCACGTCTTCATCTCGTAAGGCAGTTCGATAATGCTGAACCGTTCTCTGATTCATCTGGCTCGATTCTATTCGAACATAGTTTACGATGGTTGACTCTGCTGATTGCAAAGCGCCCGACTCACCCGGGAGCGCAAATCGGAGTGAAGTCGTGACTTCTGCTCCTTTGTGAATTGAAAATGGAAGATCGGAAGCGACATAAGTCTGAGCGTCCGGTTTGAGTGCTCCTTCGTACATACGGTCCATGAGTGAGATCAGCGTTTGTTCGCTCGCTTCCATCCAGTCATAGCTTGCTTCTTGGCGGGCGATCGCTTCGGGATCTGGATCTTCTTTTTTCTTGGCTGGTCGTCCAGGTCTTGGCCGGGCAGGTCCAGCTGCGCCTCCTGATCCTGCAAACTCTTCGCCACCTCCAGTTTCACCACTTCCACCTCCACCACGGTTGTTCCCACCGGGATGTTGTTCTCGCGGGGCGGACTTAACGAAAACGTGAATCGCCGGGTCAGTCAATTGTTGCTGGAAGAGTTGTTGCTGAAGCCACTGCCTTGGTGATTTCGTTTGGTTTTCTTTGAGTACGGATTCCACAGCATCGCGAGTTTCCGGGAGCGGGATGGCTGCTGCGAAGACGAGAGCTTCTGCTGAATTTGGATTCTTTTGGAGCATCGATGTTGCTAATCCGACCATCTGTTCGCCCCATAAGTAAGAGACCGCAGCTTCGGCTTGAGCATGGTTGAGAGAGACATGCGGAATCTGAAGAGGCTTCGCTGGAGGTTGATTGTTTCCCTGTGGACTTCCATTCGCTCCGAGGCCTCCGGGCATTTCCATCATTTCTCCACCGGATGCTTCAAACCCTCCCATTTCCCCAGAACCCATCATTCCGAAATTGTTTTGCCTCGCGTTGGCTGGTGGGGCTTCCACACCGATCAGGCTGTTCATCGCTGCAACTGCAAATCCAAGATGCAAATCCTTGGCACGTTCCTGAAGCGATTTCTCTTTCTTTTTGGGTGGGGCCTTTGGATCTGTGGCAACTTCCGGGAGGGAAGCGTTGGGGACCGTGAGGGCTTTCCAGAGCAGAGCTTGTGACGACTGGTTCGCAGGCGACAGGCTTTTCATGAGTGCGACCATCGCCCATTCCGTAGACTGGTCTTGAGGGACTCCAAGATTAATTTTCCCTTGAAACACTTGCTCGACCGCATCGTTCGCCCCTTTGGTTCCGTTTAGCGCCAGGCCGTCAAGAAGTGCACGTGCAATTTTTTCTTTTCCGGATGGCCCACGTTGTCCTCCAAACCCTTCTCCGCCAAAGCCCTCCATCCCAGCCCCTTCCATCTCTCCAGAAGCTTCGATGAATGCTTCTCCACTGCTTCCACCCTCGCCACCATTGGCAGCACCTCCGGCCTGAGGTGCTTTCGTGAGCGCTGCGATCCACGTTGTGAACTGGCCAACCGCTGAAGCCTGTCCGATTTTCTGCTGTGCGAAGGTGTTGATGATCTCGATCACTTTGGCATCACCTTCAGCAATGGCTTCGGTAGTCTGCTCAGGCGTCCACTCTGCAGTTTTCGCAGGGCGAGGCGGTTTACGAGGTTGACCGCCGATTCCATCTGCGCCACCAACGCCTCCTTCGGCGCCCGGTTCGTTCATCTCTGCGCTCATCATCATTTCGGGATCACCTGGCTCACCGGCTGACGATCCTCCAGGGTCGGTCATTGCCTCGCCTGCCATCTCTGGACCTTCCGTTCCCATCTCGGTGCCCGCCATACCCGGGTCCATTCCGCCTTCGCCCATCCCATCTTCACCAGTCGGGGAATTGGGGGTTGACTGATTGTCACTCGAGTTGTCGCTGGAGGGGGCAGGGGAGCTTGAACCGCCGCAGCCCAGAGAGAAGATGAGAGTGAACAGCGAAAGAGTCCGCATCACTTTTCGAATCATGGGGGCACCTGAAACGCGGTAGATGATTGAGATGAAGAACGTGTTTGAAATGTCTTGCGAAAGACAGCACCCACGGATCATGGATGCTGTATGGTATTCGCAACAAAGAAGAGGGAAGAATGTCCCCTCTCTTCATTTTGGACATGAATGAATCTTCAGGAAAAGTCGTTCGTTCAGTCTGGCATCTTACCGGTTGAAATTCCAGTCCAGCCGGTATGCAGACACTCTCTATCTGCTGTCGATGATTGATGATCCTCGAAATCCCTTGGTTCCCCATGGCTGATATTGGTTTGAAACTGACAATCGTAGTCAGGAGTGTTCAAACGCAATTGAGCTATGCTGATTGCAGCGCACTGTGAAAAGACCCGAGCGTTCTGCACATTCACGAGCTTTGTGAATCTTTCTCAGAGTGATCGTGCTGGCGAATCGTCCGGACGACGGTAATGGCAAGCGTGATGATCGTAAGCGGAATGACGAAACCCAGCATCACGATTCCAAATGTACGTGTCATGGAAGGGATTGTCGCCGCCGTAATCAGGTAGGCGGTGTAGGCGAAGTAATATCCCAGGAACAAGCTACCCTCCCAGCGGGAAATCATGTGTCCGGTAAAGAAGATCGGGAGACAAGCAAAGGCGACTGCAACCATCACCGGGATATCGAGTCGAAGTGCCGTTTCGGAGATGCCGATGCCATTGGCGGAAACAAGGCTTGAGATTCCCAAGACTCCCAGAATATTAAAGATGTTGCTGCCGACGACATTCCCCACCGCAATATCCCGTTCTCCTCGAATCGCAGCCATGATTGATGTCGCAACTTCAGGCAGCGATGTCCCCGCTGCTACAACGGTCAAACCGATTACAAGTTCTGAGACACCAAGACTCCGAGCGATCGTCGTCACTGCTTCAACAAACCATCGTGAACCGAGAACCAACAGCGCGAGCCCAGCGATGAGGAGGGCGAGGTTCAGCAGAATGCCCCGAAGATCTGAAGCCTTCTCAGCAACGCCAAGATTCGCTTCGTACTCAGCTCTAACGACGGCTTGTTCCTGGCGACTTTTCCAGACGGCCCAGAAGTTGTAGGAGATCAATCCTGCAGTGAGCAGCAGTCCATCGAGCCTTCCAATCTGGCCATCCAGAGCAAGTAGCAGGACGAGAACAGAAAGCCCCACCATGAGCGGGACATCAAATCGAATTAACTGCTGCGAGACCACAAGCGGTACGATTACAGCCGAGATCCCAAGGATGAACAGGATGTTTAAGATGTTACTGCCCACCACATTGCCGAGTGCCACATCGGGCTGCCCCGACAATGTCGATTGAAGGCTTACAACAAGTTCGGGGGCGCTCGTTCCGAAAGCGACAACTGTCAGGCCGATCACCAACGGTGAGATTCCAGCTGCACTCGCCAGTTTGGTCGCACTACGGACAAGCAGTTCGGCGCCGAGCGTCAGAACAAGAAGCCCAAACATCAGCATCAGTGTGACCACGGTGTGCGTCCCTTAAAGACGGATGAACGAGGTAGAAAAATCACAAGGATTGTATCAAAAGTAAATGCCACGCTTACCAGCTGTTAGAGCAGTTTGCTCTACCGTTTGCCCGTGAAGAACGCATTTCTCTAGCAAAAATGCTGTTCGCCACGAGGCAGGACCTGCAAACCAATCCGAAAGATGCTCTAGGCATTGTTGCTCATGTTTTTAAAGTGATGAGAACTCGGGCGTCGTGGCCCACTGCGAGTGCTTCACTGGGCGTCTACTTCCGTCTCGCACGGTTCATAAACGTGGTGCATCATTCACTACTCAACAGAGGCACCTCGATCCAGAAGAGTTACGAGTCTGAGATAGTTTCGACGGCGGACTCGCTTTCTTCCAGTTCCGCAATCCGATTTTTGACCAAGGCAGCTTGTTCCTGAAGAGATTCCAGTTCGAGCTTTTTCTCTGCGATCTGATTCTTTAAAACTCGCAAACGTTTGTGTGGATCGCGGTGAATGATGCGGTCGACGATTTGCAGAATGAGAATCGCTCTCCAGGCACGCATAGCTGTCCCACGGAGCCGGAAGACTTTCGCTGTTTTTGATAGCCTCGATAACCGTAGTGATCCACCAAGCCGAAAGATACGCATGAACGCGATCATCGGCAGGCAGATGATCGCTAAGTCGAGCCAGTGTTCCTTGATGAAACGGATTTTCTTCGAGACAAGAGTAATCATCAACAAGAATTCGACTGCGAAAGCAAACCAGATGAAAGCTTGTGCAATCTGTACGACGAGACCAAAGGTTCGATTGGCTTTAATCTGATCTGTGTAAACGTATTCGACGCCAAGCAAGGGGAGTACGAGCAATGCCATGGCGATCATTGCATAGCTGAGTTTGAAATCGATTTCGTTCGCGAGATCGTCGGTCGCGACCCGCCATCCGAATCCGGGAATCCAGACAGTGGTTCCTGTCCGGTGATCTCTGCAACCGAGCCTTAGCGGGGGGAACAGGCAAATTTTGAGGTGTTGCCGCATCTGGGCTGACCCATTTCTCCAATGCGTGATGGCCTCTGCGAAATAAGCCAGCCAAAGCACGAGAATTGCGACTCCACAGTAAATGGAAACATGGACATACCGACCATCGATGTCCGAGAGCAGATGCATCGCGATCCCGGCCAGTCCCAGCCAAAGCAGCGTGACCACAAACATCGGCATCGCCAGTTTGTGATCCAACGATGTTTGAGCGTTCGAGTCATTCATGGGGGATCGTCATCCGGGGGCAGGGGAAAGTCCGGGAATAAGGAGTTCGGAAATTAGGAAACTGCGGTTGGACCCCACATTTCAGGGCGGGGCATACTGCGTTACTGGGAATTCTACTTCTGAGGAGAATTGGACCGTGACATGTTCAGTTGATCATGTGAGACAAAAGCTTACGGAACCGAGAGAAAAACTCCAAACCATGCAGGAGCATTTTCGAGGCTTGACGTACCCGTAAACTCGCTTTCATGACATCATAGACTGCTCGCCATGAAGCAGAACGTATAGGCCAATCTCGGATTTGCTCTAGCGATTCTGATTTGCTCAGTTGTTCTCCCTCGAAAACCTCGTAAACTCCACACTGAACGAACGCACGGCAGCCCTTCTCGGATGAAAATTCATGGCGATTTCTTACAAAGATTCTGGAGTTGATCTCGATTCCTACGCAGAAGCGATGGCTCGAATTCCAGCTTTATTGAAGCGAACACAATCTTCACGGGTCATGCCACTCGCGGGGGGCTTTGCAGGCCTGTTTCGACTTCTCGGAGAAGGACGTTCGTACAAAGATCCCGTACTGGTCTCCGGTTCGGATGGAGTCGGAACGAAGGTCAAAGTCGCGATTCGGGCCGGCCGCTTCGACACCGTGGGGATTGATCTGGTCGCGATGTGCGTCAACGATTGTTTATGTATCGGAGCGGAGCCGCTCTTCTTTCTCGACTACCTCGCGCTCCCGAAGGATGATCCCGACCTCGTTGCGAATCTTGTCAAAGGAGTTTCAGACGGTTGCGTCGATGCGGGAGCTGCCTTACTCGGTGGAGAGACAGCGATCATGCCTGACCTCTACTCACCCGGTGATTTGGATATGGCTGGCTTTTGTGTCGGTGTTGTCGAGAAAGAGGATCTCATCGACGGAACGAAAATAGAATCTGGCGATGTGATTCTTGGCGTAGCTTCGGATGGATTGCACTCCAACGGTTTCAGCCTGGTTCGAAAAGCTGTCTTCGAAGTCGCCAATCTGGAGATCGATTCTCACGTTGATGAACTCGGAATGAGCGTCAGCGAAGCGTTACTGACCCCAACAAAGATCTATGCGAAACTTGTCGCCGCGTTGTTAGGTGATGAAGCAGTAAAACCGAACGTGACCGGGATCGCACATATCACCGGTGGTGGGTTGGCCGAGAACACAGGGCGAATCGTTCCAGCGGGGCTTCAGGCATCGATTCGTCGCTCAGCTTGGGAGACGCCAGCGATCTTCAACTGGATTCAAGGTCTGGGAGAAATCGAGCGAGAAGAGATGTTCCGCGTCTTCAACATGGGGATCGGTTTAGCAATCGTCGTTCGTTCTGAAGCCGCCTCTGCAGTCAAAAAACGAATTGAAGAAACCGGCTCACAGTGCTGGGAAATCGGCAGCATCACTTCCGGTAAAGAACCCGGTGTCTATGCCGACTGACCCTCGACCACGAGAGCTGGCAGGCAACTCATTTCGATGCAATCTTCTAAAACCCGCGCAGCGACCAGAACCAGTCCGAAAACTTCTGGGATGGCCGCTTTTCTCAACGTTTAAGAGCAATTTCAATTATGGAGAAGAAAAGAGTGAAACCAGCCATCGTGAACTCCGATTCTGACACACAGGTTAAGGTCGTCAGAAGCTTCGACGCGCCAGTTGACTCGGTTTGGAAACCTTTCACCGACGCGGACTTGGTTCGTCAATGGATGCTCGGACCGCCGGGCTGGTCGATGCCTGTGTGCGAAATGGACTTTCGAGTCGGCGGCAAGTACGAAAACGTATTTTGCAATGAAGCAGACGGTTTTAAGATTGCAATGGTCGGTCACTTTCGCGAAATCGAAACTCATAGCAAGATCGTTCAAGACGAAAAGCACCTGATCGGCGATTCACCAGACGACGCAAGCCAGGAAATGGTCGTCACCCTCACCTTTCAGGAGACGGACCTGGGAACGACGGTCACCACGTTAATCGAGTATGCATCAACAACGGCCCGCGATGAGGCCCTGGCGACCGGAATGGGAGCTGCAATGGAGATGGGATACTGCCGCATCGATGAGCTCTTAGCTGGCTGATCGAGTTTCGTTCTACCGCCGATTCGGCGACCGCGAAGGGCTTCCCTGCCACTCTGTCGAACAATATTGGGCACAGCCTGTGATCTACCTTGCTCTTACCGCTCTGAACGATAACCATAGCGGTTCTAGACAACCTTTCACGTTGCGTCAGGCGAAAAGAGCCTGACCTACTTCACTCAGCCCGAAATCAAATGGACCATGGCAGACCTGACTGGCACGAATGATCCCGATACCGGAGACATCTACACAGGATTCGACCGATTCGGTCGAGTCAAAGATAACCGTTGGTACGGCTACGGAGCGATGGCGGATGCTGATCGCATTAAGTATGGCTACGACCGATCCAGCAACAGGATCTGGCGGCAAAACACCGTCGCCGATGCACTTTCAAAACACTTCGATGAACTCTATTCCAACGACGGCATTCAACGCCTCAAAGACTTGGAGCGGGGAACTCTTAACGCTCAGAAGGATGGAGTGACGGATGAAACGTTCGCCGAATGCTGGTCGCTCGATCCAACCGGGAACTGGAAAAAATATCTGCAAGATGATGACGGTGATGGAACCTGGGACTTAGAGCAAGCTCGTACCGCCAATGAAGTGAATGAAATCACCGATATCACAGAAACAACCGGTCCCAGCTGGGTGACACCTGCCTACTCCAAAGCAGGCAATATGACCACCATCCCGCAACCAGCTGACCCCACAAGCTCATACACAGCCACCTACGACGCCTGGAACCGGTTAGTGAAACTCGTCGATGGTGCGAATACCGTCAGTGAATACGAATACGACGGAGCCAAACGGCGGACTATCCAAAAAAGCTATGCTTCCGGGGTTCTCGACGAAACACGCCAACTCTACTACACCGACCCCAGCAAATGGCAGGTCATCGAAGAACGTGTCGATTCCTCCACTGACTCCGAACAGCAACACATTTGGGGTCTCCGCTACATTGATGATTGCATCCTCCGAGACCGAGACACTACCGGAAACGGCACACTCGATGAACGCCTCTACGGAATACAAGACGCCAACTGGAATGTCACCGCCATCAGCAACACGAACGGCACTGTTCAAGAGCGTTATGCCTATTCAGCTTATGGGACACCAGTGTTCTTATCTGCTTCGTTAGGCAGTCGAAGTTCGTCCAGTTACGACTGGAGGGTTCTCTACGCTGGATACCGATGGGAAACTGGGACGGAGTTGTTGCATGTGAGGAATCGAGCATACGCTAGTCCATTAGGGACGTGGTTGCAACGCGACCCTTTAGGACTCCATGCAGGCATCTCTCTCTACCAATCAGTCACCTCGTCACCTTTGAACTTCACCGACCCATCTGGGAATTATGCGATCCCACTCCCACCTCCAGCTCCAATAACTCCAATAATCCCATTGATCACAGCATGTTTGGCGTTTCCTCCATGTGCTATTGCCTTGGTAGGAACTGTTGCGATTGGCGCTTGCATGTTGATCCCAGCGTGTCGTGCTAGCATGGAGAACTTGATAAGGTCAATCTTAAAAGTCTGTGCAGGAGCGATCACCGCAACAATTTTTTACTGCGAAATTCATATACGAAACGATGACGGTAGCTGCATCTACTTCTGCCCTGACTTTGACGACTATATAAAAGTCACCGATTGGCAAGGCTCTGACTTCGATTGTCCTGACGTATTTGGCTTTGATTCTGGTGATATTCCTGACGACTTGCCGACACCTATTTAACCATAGCGGGTGAAAAAAATGTACGATAGATTTAATGGAGGCCCCACAGCAGAGTTTACTGATCAAGTCCACAAGGTTTGGCGTCATGCTCAAACGATTTCCTCGGCGATACCAGGGAGGAGGTCTGTGCGACAGGAAGACATGCTTCTTGCGTGGGCTGATAGCGTTATGCCTAGATGTGACTGCCGAGACAAACTCGAATCCGTCTTGCTGCCGCATTACGCAAATTCAGTTTGGACGCGATTGGATGACGAGGTTTGTGATGTGACGCCTGAAATTCACCTCGCCGATTCATTCAGTGTTTCTCTCGCAGACGCAAACCGTTTCGCGAATCAACCGAAGAAAGTAGGCATTGAATGGGTGGTTCCTAATTTGTTCTACAATTCGCCAATCATACTAAATTTGATAACAGCTTCGTCGCTCGATCCTGATAGGTTGTTGGTATCTGTTGTCGATATTTTGCATCGAGACAAGCGAACTATCATTGGCGTTTATCGCCGCAGATTGAAATTACCGGGCTGGGAGTCGCATGGCAATAAGATTGCACGGGAGAATTACTAAGGGACAGTAGGGTCCGCAGTGCGGACCGAATTGAGATTACTCTTTTTTTGAGATTGCCTATGGCATGCTCCCCATTTTCTGATCCATTTGTTATGAGAGTCTAACTGACCGATGATGGTCAAAGGAGACTCTGATGACGAAGCGACGAAGACGTAAACCTGAGCAGATTGTGAAACTTCTCCAGGAAGGTGAAGTGATGCTGGCAGCTGGAAAGACTTTGGGTGAAGTCTTGCAGAAACTGGAAGTCAAGGAATCGACCTGGATGCGGTGGAAGAAGCAATACGGAGGCATGAAATCGGATGAGGCCAAGCGGCTTAAGGAGCTTGAACTTGAGAACCGTCGACTCAAAGAGATGCTGGCTGAATCCGAACTCGATAAGCGCATCTTAAAGGAAGCCTTGGAGGGAAACTACTAAGCCCGACTCGACGACGTGAAGCTGTCTTGCACGTTCAGGAAGCGTGTTCGATTTCGGAGCGTCGGGCTTGTGAAGTTCTTGGCCAACCTCGCAGCACGCAGCGATATGAGCCGACGACCAAGGAAGATGAACCTCGATTGATCGCTCGTATCTTGGAGTTGGTGCGGCGGGTGGCACGCTCAGACTGGAGCGGAGCGTAAGGATGGGCGTGGCGAATTTCGTGTTGACTCTCATTCTTCCGCCATTGGTAATATTCTATCCATTTGCAGCGGATCGAGTGGCACGATCTAAGTGTAGCGAAGCGGAACGGTGGTCGTGGCAACTGCGCAATGGACGTTCGCTAATTCATCAAC
>NZ_JBLWTN010000038.1:0-50115 GCF_048270125.1 Thalassoglobus sp.
GAAGAACGCATTTCTCTAGCAAAAATGCTGTTCGCCACGAGGCAGAACCTGCAAACCACTTCGAAAGATGCTCTAAAATCCGCCGCCACCGAGAGCTTGGTAGGAGTTGACAATCGCTTCGAGTTGCTGCTGCTTGATTTCGATCAGGTGCATTTTGGCCTCCATCAGTTCACGTTGAGCCAAAAGGACTTCGACGTATTCAGCTCGGGCATTTTGGAAGAGCTTATCTGCGACGTCGACCGATGTTTCGAGTGATTTAAGTTGCTCTTTCTTGACCTCGATACTCTGGCGATAGTTTTCAACCTTGGTCATGTGATTGACGACCTCAATGTGAGCGTTGAGGACGGTTCGCTGATATTCATAGATGCTCTGTAACTGCATCGCGTTGGCAGTGCGATAGTCAGCTTGAATCGCACGCTTGTTGATAAGCGGTCCCACCAGATCGATTGCGGCATTGTAGATTAAAGATTCCGGTGTTGAGAGCAGATACCGCATGTTGTAGGCGTTTAAGCCGACTCCAGCTCTAAGACCGAGTGACGGGTAGAAGCGAGCACGAGCAACTTCGACATCAAGACCAGCCGCTGCGACTTCACGCTCGGCCTGGCGAATATCAGCTCGGTTTTGGAGCAGTTGCGAGGGCAGTCCGGCGCTGAGTGCATTGAGATTGAGATCAATATATTCGACAGAGATGCGTTCGACAGGTTGAGGATATCGACCGGCGAGGAAGTTGATGCGGTTCTCAGCTTCAACGATCTCTTGCTGAATGATCAGCTTTTCGCTTTGGTTCTTCTGAACTTCAGCTTGGAAACGCTGTACGGCCAGTTCGGTGCCACGTCCTGCTTCCTTCTTGGATTTCGCAATCTCAAGGCTGTGCTTCTGGATTTGAATCGTTTTGTCCAGCGTCAACATGCGATTGTCGAGTGCCAATAACTCGTAATAATTATCAGCGACTTCGGCGACGAGTCGAGTGACGATGTAATTTCGTCCTTCATTGGTTCCCAGCCAACGCATCGATGCAGCGTCCTGAGCGTTTCTCAACTTTCTCCAAATGTCCAGTTCCCATGAGATGTTCGTTGCGACGAGGAAATCGGGGAGCGGTTCAGGAAAGCCTCGTCCGGGGGCTGCCTGAAGTTGATCCTCGACTGCACCGTCTCGGCTGAAACGGCTCGATTTCTCCACACCGGCTCCGGCTCCGAGAGTGACGAATGGACGGTATTCCCCGCTTCTTGCCTGAACTTCGTTGCACGCGATGTTGATCTCTTCAGCCAAGATTCTCAGTTCTTGATTTCCGACTAATGCCTGATTAATCAAACTGACCAGGAATGGGTCATTGAAGAAAGAACTCACCGATAATTGCGACGAGTTTTCCAGCGTGATGACTTCCGGAATCGGATCGAGAGGAGGAGGGATGAGCAAACTTCCCTCGGGTTCGTCTGGAGCTGAAAAGTCTACATGCGTACTGTTCGCTTCGTTACTCGATGGCTCTGCTTCGAGACTTCGGATCTCGGTTTCATCCTGACTCAGCTCTTTGGGCGGCTTAATGAAGTTGACAAGCTTGATTGTGTCCAGAAGGCCTTTCGATTCAGGCTCGGTCTTATCCGCACTGACGACCTTGATCTCTGATTCGACAGCTTCTTCGCTCTTGCCGATCTCTTCGCTGCTCCGGAGTATGACTCCGTTGTTCAAACTGTAGTAATACGGAAGAGGGGGACCTGAAAGAGCACCGCGATGCCCTGGGATTCCACACCCCGTCAGGCCGAGCATCGAGCCTGAAATCATTGCAGTGAGGCAGGCACGTTTTTTGAACTTCTTGGAGAATGAAGCGGCTAGGAGATTACTCATTATCGTCCCTGATAAACTTGCATAGCTCAGCATCCTGCCGAACTGGTATTTGAGATCGAATCTGATCGAGACCGAGACTGAGGTGGTTGCCCTGACAGATGGTGGGCAATGAACGCTGCCAAGAAAACCGATGTAATGGTTATCGTAATTGCGGTTTTGTTGAAATTACGTCTTGTCGTATGCGTATCGATTGTGCAAGAGATTGCAGCTTAAAGAGGGTGGTTATTCCGGATAGGTAAAGTATGTCGGCGGCCGTTCTCACCAATAGGAGAGCGATTCGCTGGCAGCAGGGGGGGAATGCGATTAGTCAGAGATCAGTACGTTGTAAAACGGGACCATCGTCATGTCTGGTCCGTTCGGGACACGGTCCGAAGTGGTTGATTTCGTAGATCGTGCCCAGGGTGGAAAGATCTATTAACCGACGAGCTACAGTTAAATCGTTTGAGCCGTTAGAAACTTTCCCGTTTCTTGCCGAGCATCAAGTAAGCGATCGACCGGAAGATACAGGGTGTCGCCTGAAGTAGACAGTCTGCGGAGAGAATGCTGACACCGTTGGCAAGTCTCTCCGGGCAGAATGGCTTTCAGCCTGTGTTCACGAATGAAACAGGCTGAAAACGATTTATGTTGAAGCTTCACATCTGCGGTCGATCTTACGTCTTTTGAGGCGCTGCCGATTTGTGCTCGAAGAGTTCAGTCAGCGGTTCGTCGTGTTCATCTCTAATTAATCTGCGACCATCGGAGATCTTGGCGAAAAGATAATAGAGGCCGGGGATTACCAGGACCCCAACCAGAGTTCCCATGAGCATACCACCGACTGCGGTGGTTCCAATCGTGCGGTTTCCGATCGCTCCAGGACCGGTCGCACGGACTAATGGAATGAGACCAGCGATGAAGGCGAAGGAGGTCATCAGAATCGGTCGGAAACGCAACTTTCCGCCTTCGATGGCTGCATCTTTGATGCTTAAGCCTTCCTGGCGACGCTGAACAGCAAACTCAATGATCAGGATCGCGTTCTTACCCAGCAGACCGACCAGCATGACCAGACCAATCTGGCAGTAGACATCATTCGCTAGACCCATTGCCTTTAAAAACAGAAACGATCCAAAAAGACCGACCGGTAATGAGGTAATGACAGCTAGAGGAATAATAAAGCTTTCGTATTGTCCAACTAAAACCATATAAACGAAAATGACAACGATTAAAAAGATGTAGATCGCTGTATTTCCCGCTTTCGCTTCGTCGTAGGCAAGACCCCGCCAATCGATGTCAAACCCCTTGGGCAGCGTTTCGGCAGCGACTTCCTTGATGGCCGCGATCGCTTCACCGCTACTGTAGCCAGCTGCAGGTGCTCCTTGAATTGGAGCAGTGGGATACAGGTTGTAACGACTAATTTCGTTCAGTCCCTGATTCTTCTCGATCTTCATGAACGCAGAGTAGGGGACCATTTCGTCACGATCATTCTTGACGAACATGTTCTCCAAATCTTCAGGGTAACGTCTAAATTCCGGGGCTGCCTGAACATATACCTTGTAGAACTGACCGAAGCGAACGAAGCCTTGCTCCCAGGTACTTCCGATCACAATTGAGAGGTTGTCCATTGCGTCCCGGATCGAAACACCCTTTTGCATGGCGACATCGTTGTCAATGATGATTTCATACTGTGGATAGTTGGCAGCGAAAAATGTGAACAGACCTTTGAGCTCCTTACGTTTTCCCAAAGCTTCCATGAACCTGTCTGTTTGCTCTCCTAGCGCCTTGTAGTCGCCGCTGTTTGTTTTATCGAGCAGATTCACGGAGAACCCCCCGGCAGCACCGAAGCCTGGCACAGCTGGCGGTTCAAAGAACTCCAGCTTCACGTTGGAGATGTCGGTTCCTTTTTCTTCGAGTGCCTCGATAATTTGTTTTGAAGTCAGTTCGCGCTCTGCCCAAGGCTTCAGGTTGATGATGCATGTTCCCGCATTCGATCCGCGACCCTCGGTCAAAACTTCGTAGCCAGCAATGGAGGAGACCGAAGTGATTTCGTCCATCTCTTCACAAATCGCCTGCAGCTCATGGCACTTCGCGTTGGTGTACTCAAGCGTCGATCCGGGCGGGGTTTGAACAATTCCATAGATCATCCCTTGGTCCTCCAGTGGGATGAAACCACTGGGAAGGACCTGATTCACAACCAGAATTCCATAACCAAACGCGCCGATCACGAGCATCGTGAGCATGCGCCGGGTGACGATCCCTCTCAGGATTGAAACGTAACCTCCGGTCACCTTTTCGACACCTCGGTCGAACAGATGCAGGAAGATTCCCAGCGGACCACGCTTCTTCTTCGTTCCGTCGCTTCCTGAAAAAGAGGCTCGGAATGTGAACATCGCTAACACCGCGACGATGCCAGCCATGATTTTTACTCGTGTCGCAGTCAGAGGGAATTGCTCAGAGACCAGTTCGTGGACAATCTCAACGTGCATGAGTTCATAAAATCCGAAGCCGACTGCGAGACCGAGGAGGACGCAAAGCAATCCACGGAGGATGAAAGCGTAACGGCCTGCGACCTTCGACATCCCACGATTCAGTAAGCCAGTGAGACCACTCTGCTTTTCACCATGGTTATGAGGTTTCAGAATCATTGCACACAGAACGGGCGTGAGCGAAAGAGCGACCACACCTGAGATCACGATGGACATCGCCATCGTCAAAGCGAACTGTCGATAGAAGACCCCGACCGGTCCGGTCATGAAAGTCACAGGGATGAACACCGCAGTCATCACCAGCGTGATCGCGATGATCGCTCCGCTGATTTCGCTGACAACTTCTTTAGTCGCCTGATAGGGGCCAAGGTGCTTCGAGTGCATTTTCTCATGGACAGCCTCGACGACCACGATCGCATCGTCCACCACCACGCCGATTGCCAGAACTAAGGCGAACAGGGTGATCAAGTTAATTGACATCCCGAACATCAGCATAAAGAAGAAGGTTCCGATCAAAGACACGGGAACAGCCAGAGTCGGAATCAGTGTGCTGCGGACGTCTCCGAGGAAAAGATAGACGACCAATGAAACAAGGATGAACGCTTCAAACAGAGTGTGCAGCACCTTTTCGATCGAAGCGTCCAGGAAGTTGGAAACGTCGTAAGTGACTGCGTAATCCATTCCGGGAGGGAAGGACGATTTCTTGATTTCCTCGACTTTTTCTTTGACTCTTTCAATCACATCGGCTGCGTTGGAGCCGGGAGTTTGCTTGAGGACGATGGCTGCTGATGGCAAACCGTCGATGTCTGAGTAAAGGTCGTAAAACGAAGAACCGAGCATGACATCCGCGACATCTCCGAGCCTCAGGATTTCCCCTTCGGGGTTAGCCTTCAGAATGATATTTTCGTATTCCTCAGGTGTTTTGTAGCGTCCGATCCAGGTGAGCACATATTCGAGTGATTGCGATGTCGTACCTGTCGCCTGCCCAAGTCGTCCGGGGGAACCGATCATGCTCTGGTCGTCGAGCGCTTTCATCACGTCTTCTGCGTCTACTTCGTAGGCTCGCATGCGTTCCATGTTTAATTCGACACGCATGGCGTACGAGCGATTCCCGAGGATTGTCGCTCGACCGACACCTGGAATTCGCTTGATTTCGTTGAGGACGTTGACGGTGGCGTAGTTGTACAGAAAGTTTTGATCGACGTCCGGGTCTTTACTGAACACGTTCACGTACATCAACATACTCGTCATGTTCTGCATGACGATAATCCCTTCCCGTTCCACGATGGGAGGAAGGTTGTTTTTGACCATTTGCACCCGGTTGTTGACGTTCATCACCGCCACGTTCGGGTCGGTCCCCGGTTCGAAGACGATCTGAATCGTCCCTTCACCGGCACTGGTGGCGTCACCCATCATGTAACGCATGTTCGGCACACCGTTGATGGCCTGCTCTAAAATCACCATCGTCGAGTCGATCAAAATTTTCGCACTCGCCCCCGGATAAGAGACCGAAACTCGCACGCTCGGCGGCGCGACTGAGGGGAACTGGGAAATCGGCAACGTATTGATTGCCAGACCTCCCATGAACAAGATGAGAAGCGAGATGACAATGGCCAAAGCTGGCCGATGTAGAAACTTTTCGAACATGATTTTAGACGTGCCGTCGGTGTGTTCCGGAAGGATGCGAAGTCAGTGGTCTCGTTGCGAGATGAAAACAGAGCCGTAGCACTCTTTATTCTGCGTGGTATTTCAGGTTGGATAGAACTTCTTCGGGAGACCGAAATTCATACTCCACTTTCTCGCCGTCACGAACTTGACCGATCCCTTCGAGGATGATCTTTTCGTTCTCATTGAGTCCTTTCGCGATCAGGAAGATGTCGTCTTTCTCGGCCTGAATGATGATCTCACGTTGATGGACCACATCATCGTCTCCGATCACGTAAACATACTTCTTGGCGAGAGTCTCAAAGGTTGCTCGCTGAGGAATGACGATGGCATCTTTTTGCACGCGATTGATCAAGATGGTCCCTGTCTGACCATGGCGCAACAGACCTTTAGGATTCGGGAAGTCTGCTCGGAAAGAGATGTTTCCAGTTTCATTGTTGAAGTCAGCTTCAATCGCCCCGATCTTCCCGGGCTGCGAGAATTTTTTATGGTTCGCTAACATCAGTTCGATGTTGAGTTCTTCATGCTGGGGATGGTCAGAGTCCTGTTGGTCATTATCATCCTCTTCGTCAGTCTCTCCGGCTTCATCATGGGTATCATCCTGACCCAGCGAGGCCTGATATTCGAAGTAGCGAGCCTCAGGAACATTGAAATAAACCCACATGGTGCTGTTGTCAGACAAGGTCGTGAGGACATCGCCCTCTTCAATCAAGCTCCCCTGTTGTTCGTACAGGCGGTCGATGATGCCGTCAAACGGTGCTTTGATATTGGCAAAGTCGACTTCGGCCTGTGCGAGATTTACTTGAGCCTGGGCTTTGGAAAGTTTGGCTTGTGCCAGTTTCAGTTCCTGGGTCGAGACAATTTTCTGTTCCACAAGTTTCTTGGTGTTGTCGTATTCAACTTGTGCAAGTTCGGCTTCTGCCTTGTCAGCGTCTAACTTCGCCTGGTAGATCGTTGGAAGAATGTTGAAGATGAAATCGCCTTGCTTCACCGTCTGGCCTTCTTTCACTTTGATCTCTTCAAGATAT
The DNA here is from genome assembly GCF_048270125.1 of Thalassoglobus sp. NCBI lineage: Bacteria > Pseudomonadati > Planctomycetota > Planctomycetia > Planctomycetales > Planctomycetaceae > Thalassoglobus > Thalassoglobus sp. Next base: position 6,995 of record NZ_JBLWTN010000038.1, read on the forward strand.
CCACCTTCCAGAGCACGGACTTCGATGTGTCGGCACGAATGGATTTGGCAAACGTAATTTTGGGTAAGAGTGATGTCTTGTTCGACAGGACTGGTCACGATGAGCTTATGTTTTGCATGGTGCTCCCCTCCCTCGTGTTCCGCATGTTCTGCGTGTCCCTCAGCATTATGCACTTCTGCGGAAGCAGAACTCCCGAAGAATTCAGTGTACTTTGCTTTAAGGGTGTCAAAACCTTGGAGTGCAACAGAAGTTGCTAAAAGGACGATGGCGAGAAGTGATGTAATACGCATGAGATGTAACTGCCTGGTCATTAAATCCTGTTCCGAACTCTGTCTGTTGAGTGATCGGAGAAGAGAGAGAAAATTGAAAAATCAGCTGTCTTGTTTCTTCTTTGAAGTCGCTGCAAAGCGTTTCGTCGTTGGTTTCCAATCAGTCCGTTTTCTGAATCCGTGAAACTGATCGCTGCAACGTGTGCATTCGATTCCGTTATTCCCATCAGGTGGATGGGGCAGTTTCCGGTGGAAGATTGGTTTTTCTGCGAGGTCAGTTTGCTGGGATGCAGAAGACTTGCGAAAAGATCGAGTCCTTCCTCGACCTGGTCGCAGTCCCGCGAGTGAGGCAAGACTTGGCGAGACGAAACATGTTTGCGAGGACCGTGGGGGTTTCTGAGCACTAACAAAATTGAAGAATGGGTCTGTCACTTCAGTGAGTGACAGCGATTCCTCTGGCGTTGCTAGCGCTTCTTAGAAATTCTCCAGATCAGAGCGGTGCAGGATCGATGAGCCGACAGAGACGTGAGGTGTCAAAGAGAGTCGAGCTACCCTGTTCCATCTGTGAAGAAGCGGTGATTTTCATGCTGCGAAAAAAGAGTTCGCGAAAGAGAGTGATCATTCTAACTACCTATCCGAAAACATTTTTCAATGTCAAGTTTCTCAGTGTTTAGGAGACCGATTTCAGGTTTCCGGATCTGTTACAAAAGCCTTGGAACAACTGTTAAATCTGTTGTGGTGGATTCGGTCTTCGATTACGTGTTGAGTGTTGAGAGCGGGGCAAACCCGAGCAAATCCAATCTGTGTCTTTCTCTCCTGCCCCGTCACGATCAGCTTCTGAGGTCATGAATTGAAGTCATGAAAGTGATCTTCCCGGGCACGACAAACGTTGAAAATACTCAAATCTAAAGGTCGCTCCACCTTGGGTAATCTTGGAATCTGACTTCTTCTAAGCACCTCTCATGCCAAAGGAAATCTGTGATGCCTCGTTCCGGGCCTGGAAAGTCTTTTGACACGCTGTTTTCTAGGGAAACGAACTTCGCAGTCGATGACTCACAAACGGGAATCGTGACCGGATCTCTGCAACATTTGGCACATCGAGTGCAAAATTTCACATGGGTGAACAGATTTGCGGTCGGTTTGCAAAACGATTTCACAAGAAATCTCCATCGTTGAAACAACTCTTATTTGAATCTAATAAAGGGCTGTTCGTTCTGCCTCGCGAAGACCACTCGTTGAAGTTCTGTCAGTGATCTTCACGGGCACACGGAAGAGCAAACTGCTCTAGATATATTGAAAAACCTTTAGTATTTGCGAAGTTCGTTGCCGAGTTGTCGGCGGGCTTCGTAAACAATCTGCTCGTTGATGGTCAACTCTTCCTGCGGCAAGCTGGTCGACTGGGCTGATTGTGAACTTTGTTGGATTTCGGCTGAAGCATGCGTCTGGGAGGCTTCCGCAGCTAACATTGCGGAGACGAATGCTAAAACATGGGAGGGACGCAACATCTTTGCACTCCTGTGGAATTGAAATGGGAAAAGAGCTGCACAGCTTTAAGCAATTGCAGCCAAGAATTAAAATGCACGATTCATGCCACGCCTGTCTGGCGGGAGGTCGTTCAGCTCATCTCGATGAGCTCGCGACGTAATTGATGCTTGACGTAAGTTGCTTGCTGGCAGCGAAGTTGCTTCAGGCGAAGAGCGAAACATCTCCATTATTTTGAGACCTCCCGAAGGGCTGCTCACCGGAGTGCATATGTTCGGTGAAAGAGCCAGCCATCCTTTATGAGATGAAGCAAGCACTTGCACGATGTGCAATTGCTTGCATTCGAATGGAGAGTGAGAACGTTTTAGGAACTCAGTTCTTTCAGAAGAGAAATTGATCTTCGGTGGCGCGACGATCAGCAATTCTGGAATGCCTGTCCAATCTTGTCTGTCCATTCTAATGCTGGAGTGGCAGCGAATCGCTCTCAAATCGGAGCGTCAGTGGCTCACTGATATCATGACTGGCACGAGACTTGCCTTTATAAGAATGGTGGTTTGCCATCATTGAGGTGTCGTTCTTACCTCACAGCCTTTCCCTATTGCTGATTTTGTATTGTCGAATTCTGACTGGCCCAGACGGAACCTTATGAACACCGATCACTTCGGCATCTTAATCGTCGATGATGAACCCAACATTCGCTCCGGTTTGAAGAAAGGGTTATCCAGAGAAGCGGACTTAACTGAAACCGCAGGCGACGCTGATGAAGGGCTCGCAAAGTTTCGCGAGACACCATTCCAACTCGTAATCACCGATATCCGACTTCCCAGTTCCATCAACGGTTTAGGGCTTGTCGAACTGATGTTGCGAAGCCGGCCGCAGACAACGGTCATTGTGATAACCGCTCATGGAACTGTTGAGACAGCAGTTGAAGCGATGCGACTTGGGGCATTCGACTTCATCACCAAACCGCTCGATCTCGATTTAATTCGTCAGCAGGTTCGAAAGGCGAGGGAACATCATCGCTTAAGGTTGGAAAACTGTGAGCTTCGTGATCAGTTAGCAAGCACGGGAGAGATCTCTGGAATCATCGGCAACTGTAACGCGATGCGGGATGTGTTGCAGCAGGTTCAACAGGTCGCCGGAACAGATGCGACCGTCATGATTCAGGGGGAAAGCGGGACCGGCAAAGAACTCGTTGCTCGAGCACTTCACGACTTGAGTGACCGCAGCAACAAACCATTCGTCGCAGTCAATCTCGGAGCACTTCCGGAAACGCTTTCCGAAAGTGAACTCTTCGGTCACGAGAAAGGTTCCTTCACCGGAGCGTCTCGACGAAAGCCTGGATGCTTTGAACGCGCTGAGGGGGGCTCCTTGTTTCTTGATGAGATCACTGAGATCCCGACAAAATGCCAAGTGGATCTCTTACGGGTACTTGAGTCTCAGCAATATACACGGGTCGGCGGCGAAGAAGTCCTCGACAGTGATGTGCGACTGATTTCTGCAACCAACAAAGCGGCTCAAGCCGAAATTGAGGAAGGAGTGTTTCGCGAAGACCTGTACTATCGGCTCAACATCGTTCCGATTCACATTCCTCCGCTGCGTCAGCGTCGTGAAGATATCCCCCTTTTGATCGACCACTTCCTCACCTGCTGCTGCGAACGTCATCACCGCTCACCGAAAGTTTTCGCCGAGGACGCCATGCAGAAACTGATCGAAGCACGCTGGCCGGGGAACGTTCGTCAACTCCGGAATGTGATCGAACGACTGGTCGTAACCGTCCGTGGTGACACGATTCATGCTGCTGACATTCCTGCTGAACTTACGCAAGTAGACCTTTCGACCAAAAATCATGGGGTGAATTCGAACAGCGTCTGCTCGCTTGCCTCAGCTGTGGAGGAAGCCGAAAAGACAACCATTATCACGGCACTAGCTGCATGTGAGTTTCATCGAGAGCAGACCGCCAAACTACTTGGCGTCAGTATTCGTACGCTGCACTACAAAATGAACCGTTACGATCTTCATTAGAGCATCTTTCGAATTGGTTTGCAGGATCTGCCTCGTGGCGAACAGCATTTTTACTAGAGCTGGTCCTGAAACTTGAAATTGCTCTCTCAAACGTTGAGGAAAGCGACGATTCCAGAGGTTTTCGGACTGGTTCTAGAGAAATGCGTTCTTCACGGGCACACGGTAGAGCAGTTTGAATGCTTCCTCTGACCGTGAAGATCATTCATGGCATCGTGGACTGTTCGCCACGAAACTGGGAGAGGTTGTTTGCGTCAGGCCCTGTTTGCGGAACAATCATCTCACGCTCGTTTTTTCTTCGGCGCATAAAAAAACTCGCTTACCGGTGGCAATGGCCAAGGCAAACGAGCATCTCTGTGTCGAAGGGAGAATAAAACCAGCTAGCTTAAGTATGTAAAAGGGTCCCGAACCAAGTGACACAGCATAAACGGGAATGATACTTGGATATTAGAGCATATTTGATGCCAACGTGCAATCTAGATGTGTCGATAAATTGATTTCGTGGGCGAAATCCACGTAAAAGTCAAAATTCAGGCCGCTGAAAGCTAATTGGGAGGGGCAGTTCGAGTCGTTTCACGAGAGGCGATTCGAACCACTTTGCCGGTGCAGATTGATGCAGTTCGCTGAAAATGTAGAAAATCGCCTGGTAGCCATTCGCTGAGAACAGACTTTTTCACATGTCGCCAGAATTTCAGTCCATGACCACGAATCCAGAAGGATTGTGAGCACTTTTGGCTGTTCTGGCTGACTATGAGTGTTTTTGAATTCGAGGAAGGACTGAACGTGTGAGTGCGATTTCATTGGTTGACAGCGAACTCAGCGGTTGTGTGCACATTTCTCGGTGAGTTTGGTACGCGACGTGCTTTGATCACAGTTTCTGCAATCGAGTGAGAACAGGCCCGCACTTGCTCGAGAGTAAGACGACAAGCGTTTCCGGAGAGTCTCTGGAAACGCTTTCGTCGTTTTAAGGGGTGGTCGAATGCATGTTTTCATCGAATGGTTTATGATGAAGTATTCGGGCGCATCGAAATGCCACATGAAACAAATTTGGGCAGTTGAGGTTTAAGAGCTGACGATGGAAGAATCGGATGTGACACGGATTCATTCTTCGACCTCTGACCCTGCATATTTGATTGTGCAGCGAGGAGACGCATTGCTCGAGGTCGTTGAGCTCCCGGAAAATGGACGTCTGACCGTTGGAAGGGCCTCTTCAAATCGAATTGTTCTTCAAGATCCCAAATGCAGCCGAGAACACTGTGAAATCTACTGTCGAGGGGGACAGTGGTATATTCGTGATCTTGACAGTCGAAACGGATTGACGATCGATGACCGGCGCGTGAAGGACGACCACGCTCTCGAATTCGGTGAGATGATTCGCATCGGACTTTGCACACTCGCTTTTTCCAGTCAGCATCCGGATGAGAACCCTCTGCGAGCAAGCGGGAGAGAGCGATCTGAGTCAGATTCCAGCTATCAGATTATTGAACGGCAATCGGGGACTCAGTACGACAATCCATCGCTGAAAAGAATCCGCAATCATCGTGAAGGGGCTACCGATCTGTTTCGGATCGCCCGAATGATGGTGGCTCCCACGACGGTTGAAGAACTGAGCCGTGTTGTCTTAGACGGGCTCGTCAAGTTTACCGGAGCCACTCTGGGGGGGATCTTGATTGATGTCGATGTCGAGGCTCCCAAGAGTCAAGGTCTCGATCGATTGCTGCCTTACGCCTTGTATGGATGTCAGGATGCCGGTCGGCTTTCCACGTATCTTTCACGGATTGTCTTACACGATCAGGATGCGATCCTCGCTCACGACATCTCGAAGCATTCTGCGTTTGCGGCTCAGGACAGTTTGGTGGAGCTTTCTGCAGAAAGTGCCATTTGCGCTCCGATCCGACATGGTGACTCGGTCTATGGTGTGCTTCATCTCTACTGTATGAATCCTGATCAACCAATGACGCAAGCTGATCTGGAATTCGTCCTCGCAGTGGCTGACCAGATGGGCGACCATTTGCAGACATTATTGGAAAAAGAAGAACTTGAGGATGGGCTGAAAAAATCGCGTCTGCAGATTTCCGAACTACAAAATCAACTCGGTGCGGAGACCGAACTTGTCGGCCATAGCTCAAATTTGGATGCACTTCGCCGATCAATTGTCCGCGTCGCTCCCACGGATGCCCTGGTTCTGATTCGAGGTGAATCTGGCGTTGGAAAAGAGCTCGTGGCACGTGCAGTTCACTTCAATTCGCTGCGAAAAGACAATCCCTTCATTTGCGTCAACTGTGCCGCACTCACTGAAAGTTTGCTGGAGAGCGAACTGTTCGGGCACGAGAAAGGAGCGTTTACCGGGGCATCTTCCCGGCGGTCCGGGAAGTTTGAGCAAGCTGATCGAGGGACATTGTTCCTTGATGAAATCGGAGAGATGAGTCAGGAGATTCAGGCCAAGTTCCTTCGAGTTCTGGAAGGTCAGGCTTTCGAGCGAGTTGGTGGAGGGGAGTCCATTCAGGTGGACGTTCGCGTGGTGACTGCGACAAACCGTGATCTGGAAGAGGCCGTTCGTGAAGGAACCTTTCGTCGCGATTTATTCTTTCGCCTGCAAGTGATTGAAATTACTGTTCCGGCTCTTCGTGAACACAAAGATGACATTCCCGCAATCGCTCAGCACTTTGTTGACCGCTTCTCGACGAATTCAAGATTCAAAATACGTGGCTTTAGTACTGCTGCGATCAAAAAGCTTCAAAACCATCCTTGGCCGGGGAATGTGCGGGAGCTCAGGAATGTCGTCGAACGGGCAGTTATTCTCTCCGACCATGAAGTCCTGCAACCTGAAGACGTCGTCCTGACGAGCTTAAGACTCGACGAGGAGAAACCGGGGCAGGAGCTCCCACAAGCCGATGAAAACATCTCTGAACAAGGTTCTCTGGAAACCAGTGTCGATCCGCTGGTCGACTTGTTCGGAAGCTTTATTCAGTCAGAAACAAGCCTTGATGATCTCGATCGTTGTTATATCGAAGCGGTTTTGGAGTCGACTGACTGGAACAAGTCAAAGGCTTCACGGATTTTGCAAATCGAACGGACGACACTTGATCGGCGACTGAAGAAGTACGGGATTTCCCGTCCCGGTGGAGAGGACGAAGAAGAGTGAGCGAAATGTCTTCGATGGAAGAGCAATTAGCTGAATGTGTTCAACGCTGTCAGGAGCAGATGGCTCATGCTTGGGTCGTTCGTGCATTTGTCAGGCATTCCGACGAAATTGAAGACTTCCCCGAGCTGACCAACATCTGCCGCGCGATCTTTGATCTTTCGCGGGCATTAGAGACCCGCGTCGATGATCCTGTCGGCTACTTTAAGATGCTCACCAAGAAACTGGGCAAGTTTCGAGTGGCTGTCGATGAGTATTCGAAGCTGGTTCCAGAGATTTCGACACATACCAATTTCGGGCAAAGTGTCATTTCCACACAGGTTTGCGCTCGGGAACTCGGAGAATCTCTCGATAAAGCTAAAAAGATTGCCCTTGCCAACTCGTCTAAGTAAGAATTCGCCTGATTTAGGCCGGTTTTCTTCTGTAACACGTTACTCTGCAAGACTTTGCAGAGTCTTTGTGGGAGGCAGTTTCTCTTTGGAAAGCAGTCTCGGGCCTTGCCTTCCAGTTGCGCAGAGCCTCTATTCCTCTTAGCTTGCCACTCAATTCTTTGTCGGATTCGTTAAAACCCGAATATTCTCACAAGTTCCTCCAATCGTCAGAACGATAAAGGTGATAACGGACTTCATGTTAGTTGTCCGTTCGCGAAATGATTGACTGACTTTCTGTGTCCACGACAAGTCCCAATCTCGGCAACTGAACAGAACATTTCTCATCAGGTTTGAGAAGTCGAAATCAGGTTTCGAGAGCGGTTCTAAATAAATCGTACATGGACGTCTTCGCAGCACCTGGAGACAATCAGATGAACTTGCTGAAAAACCGCGTCAAACAATTGTGCCTGCTTGCAGGGCTTGCAATGGTGACGCTCCCGAACAGTGGATGTAACCTTCTGGCCTGGACGACTCAGCTCGCCTGGACAGGAGCCGCCTTCTGGGGGACTACTCCACTGATACCCGTGACTCCCTACTTCAGTCAGCAGATTGAAGATACATATTGGGAGGAAGAACGTTACAAGAAGGTTCCGATTCTCGATCCTGTTGAAGGAGAGAATGCTCCGTTGTTCTGTCTCGATCCGCCGAGTCCAGATGAAGTCATGCGAGCACTTCCAGACAACACTGCTGGAGGAGTTCCGTTCCTGGCGGAAACATCACGTAACAACGTACGAATTGTTGTGGAACCGATCGTCGATCGGGTTGATGAGTGTCGCTTCTTCCCGCAGGTTGGGCCAGCCCGGCTCCACCATTGCCACTACAAATGTACTGTGTACTTCGAAGAGACAAAGCGCTCCAGCTGGCCAGTGCCATTCACTCATAAAGATCAAGTTCAAGAAGTTGTCTACATCGACCACGATCACTTGATCCGTTGTACAGGACCAATTGTTAAATAACTGGAATCGGACTCTCGATGAGAATCGAGAACTCCAGGTGCGCGAAAGCCCGGTCTCTTGATCGGGCTTTCGCATGCGCTGATGCTTTTTGACTGGTGTTATTCCTTGTTCATCCGGTTCTCGTACCAGACGACATTCTTGCTCGTCTGACCTGCGACAAGTAAATCGAGATCGCCATCGCCATCCATGTCGAGCGAGCGGATGTCGTAGGCTGCCTGATCTTCATCGAGTTTGTGAGTTGTGAAGTTGCCTTGGCCATCGTTCTCGAACCAGGCTGTGATTTTCGAATCCTTCGCACAAGTGGCTGCGTCCATGTCTCCATCTGCATCGAAGTCGGCGATCGTTAAACAGTGGGGGCCTTCGAGATCGCTTCCAAAATCGGTTCGTTCCCAGTTTGGTCCTTTGAACCAGCAGAGCCCTTTACCATGTCCACGTGATGCCAGAATATCGTTTCTGCCATCCTGATCGACATCTACAACGAACAGGTTTGACGCCCCCGGTTCTTTGTCTGAAATGAGATGTTTCTTCCATCCCGGTTGCAGCGGATCTTTCGGAGCTTCCCACCACGCAAACCAGTCTCCCGAACCAGGTTTGGCTTGTGGTCCCCCTTTGGCTGCTGTGAGAATGTCTGGCCGACCATCGTGGTTGACGTCTCCCAGTCCCAAATAGTGTGTCAATCCGGGGGCATCTTTCCGGGCAGCGACTGTTCGAGTCCATTTCCCTTCCGGTTCCTTCGGGGCACGATACCAGACGACCGATTCTTGAAACGGTCCCTTCGGAAGGCCGCTATTGGCGATTAAATCTGGCACACCGTTCTGGTCCACATCACCAACGAGCAACCCGTGGATTCCATGGACTTGATCATCGATTAAACGCCACTTCCAGTCTTTCAGCGTCCCATTATTTTCAAGCCAGAAGATTAACCCGGGGTTGTATCGGACTGCGATATAATCGAGATCGCCATCCTGATCGACGTCCATGACTTCAGAGTGAATACAGTTGTGCTTTGGATTCTCATGAAGCACTACATGCTTCCAATCGGGGGCGATGAGAAGGTGGCATTTCCCCTGGCTGTTGCTGATGACGTCAATCAGGCCGTCTCCAGTGAAATCACCCGCGACCACTGTATTGCAGTGCCCCCCTTCAAACAGAGTGTGCTTCACCCAAGCCGTTGGATCGGCACCATGACTTGTTGAAACCATGGATGTCAGGAACGAGACAGCAGTCAGAAAAAGCATCTGGGAAGCAGAATTTTGAAGCACAGGCATTCAGTCACCCTTGGTTGAAAAGAAAAAACCGCTGATGAAGTTTTTCATCAGCGGTTTCTATTCTTACAACCCTCGAAGGGGTCTGTCACTTCCAAGCAAAAGTCTTGGCCTGTTGCTCGTCTTAGAGCATCTTTCGAATTGGTTTGCAGGTTCTGCCTCGTGGCGAACAGCTTTACTAGAGAAATGCGTTCTTCACGGGCAGCGGTAGAGCAAACTGCTCTAATTGAGAATCGGATGGAACTCAAGAAGTGCGATCAGGGCTCCGGCAACGGCACACGCAACGGTTGCGGCCCGGGATGCGGCAGAGTGCCAGCGAGGTTTTGAAATTCGTCTGACAACTTTTTTGCGAGCCACTTTTTGCGGCTGGCGTTGTTGAATTTGAGCTTGAAGATCGGAACAGAGTCCTTCAAGGAAGGGAATTCCGACATGTCTGTCGACGGCTATAATCATCGGTTTCTCCGAGTTAGACCATTGTTGAATGGTGGCGGTGCCCGCAAAAAAAATCGTTTGGATGTTTGGGAACCTTTCCTGAAATTTGAAGTTGTCTGCTCAGTGGATCGAGAGACGTTGACAGAGTTCAAATTTCGGAGCGGTTCGGGGGAATGCCTGCCTCTTGAGCACTCTCGTGCTTTCTGTACCCATCAAGCAGCGGTTCTCTCAGATAACGCTCAGCTCCGCGAGGAAGATTGAGAAGAGACGTTATTCAATCGACGAACCCCGCTTGCCTACAGGGTGCCCGGTGAAGCAATTTGCTCCAGGCAAACGTAAACGTCTGTGATGAGTCGTTGTTTGAGAAAGTTCACAACTCACGGAACAGACACTGTCTTCTATGTCGGCAATTCTTTCGGATCAGGTTTACTCTGGTGGTCAGGGAAACTGGAATATTCACAATGGGCTGAGAAGCTTTAATTCTTAATCGGTTCCTGACTATTCGCCAGATGGAGCGGTTGTAACGGCGGCATTGAGAGGGGCCAGAAATTGGTCTATCAATCGAATGCCGGGCGATTTCCCGGGCGGAATCTCTTTCAATATGCAGGTTCTGCCGATCGTGAACCACTACATGTGGTGTCGGTTGTGTCGATTGTAGGGGTTCTTCCTACAAAATGGTTAAATTGCTTTACATCGGGATTGACCTGATCTAGGATCTGCTTGCTTGAGAGTTGAAACGCGTGGAACGCAAAATTCGCTTTCAGCAACTTGGTGATGCCTTTGGAAAGGCTCACTGGTGAAAGTTTCTCAAACCGAAATGTTTGAGATCAAACAGACCGATGGATCGTGTCTTGATACTGGAATGGAATCCGATGCTTTTGCATCTTCATAATGTGTGTGGTCTCCTCACCTGCCTCCACATTTTGCGTCAGCCAAACCCGCATATCTTCCTTGCTGACCAAGCCCATTCTCTTCCAGTTTTCAAACATGTGGATTCGTTTGACTTGACGCCTCGGAGCTCTGCTCGGGTGGCTTTCACGTTTTGACTTGAATGACTCAGACCAATCCAAGGAAGAGATGTTATGAACGACAAGCCAATCATTGCGATGAATGCCGACTTTCGCCCTGCTAAAAGCGAAACGTTTTCCTTCACATGGATGCACACCGGATATTACGACTCTGTCAGCCAAAGTGGGGGCGTTCCCATCATGCTGCCGCCAATGGCAGAAGATGATGATTTACGACGTGTGCTGGAGCAAATTGATGGCTTGGTTCTCACTGGATGCAAGTTGGACCTCGATCCAATTCGTCTCGGATTTGAACCGCACCCTGTAACGCGTCCGATGCCTCCGCGTCGTGAAGAGTTTGATCGCCGATTGGCAAAGCTTGCCTACGAAATGAAAATCCCCACACTCGCCATCGGCTCGGGAATGCAAACCCTCAACCTCATTTGCGGTGGCAGCCTGTTCCAGCATCTTTCAGAAGATGTTTACAAGTCGCTCTGCCATCGTGACTCAGTTGAGAACTGTCTGCGTCACGTGATCGAAATTGTGCCTGGAACCAAAATGGATGGCATCTATGGTCCCGGAGAAATTCGAGTCAACAGCGACCACCACATGGCAATTGATCAACTCGCTCCAAACTTCCGCGTCTCCGCGACAGCTTTGGACGGCGTGATCGAAGCATACGAATCGATCTCTGAAGACTGGTGGTGCCTGGGAACTCAATTCCATCCAGAAAGCGAATCCTCTTCAGCCCTCGACATGCAGGTCTTCGAAGCATTCATCGACGGCGTCAAAGATCAACAAGTTTCGGGAGCCGATATCCTCTCCTTCGATCAAGCACGACGAGCAGCTTGATTCAAAGAATCACGAGTCGAGAGCAATTTGCTCTATCGTCTGCTCGTGTAGAACACCTTTCCTTTCCCCAGTGAAATTCCTGTTTGCTACGAGTCAAAACGCGAAGACATTTTTTAATACGGCCCAAGTAAGCAAAGCCCGGTGGATCGTTCTACCGGGCTTGCTGCTTTGATAGCATTATGAATGCGAGTTGTGCCTGTGAAGCTGAACTTCATGACTTCATCGACTGCTCGCCACGAGGCTGTTCGCGAATACGATTTCGCAAACTGATCTAAAAAATCTCAGGTTGAGCTGCGATGGAACGGATTGTGTCGACGGTGGAGCTTTCTTTGCCGATTGTCCAAGAGAACTGAACCATCGCTCCGGCAGATTGAAAGACCCACAGTTCGGTGACCTTTCCGTTGGTGGCGAATCGAACAACAGAGTCGGGAGCGACCCCCATTGCTGTTTTCACTTGAGTGGTGGTCATCCCCTTCACAATGCGACCTTCGCGAATCGCTTTTTCGATGGCGGACTCCTGAGAAGGAGGCAGCATTTCAGCGGGCACCCATTCCCCATCGTTCAAAGCGTAACCATTTTGTCTGAGCCAGGCAGCGGCGAGCGGATACTGTGAATTCTGCTTCCAGGCGGCGATGTAATACTTCGCTGCTGTTTTTCGGTCGTTGAGAAGTTGAATCCATTCTTCGGCCAAGTCGACCAGACCACGAGCCCCGTTGTCGGTGTAAAGCGATTCGCGGGCATTGAGCCACGTTGTTTTCGTTCGCGTTACGCCAGCTGCGTCATCCCGTGCTGCGTATCGATTCGCCAGATTCTGCATCTCCTGCCGCGTCATCACGGGGATACGCTGGCTCTCGTACTTCAAACCTGCTTCTTCGTACTGATCGATGAAATCAGTCCGTTCAGGAACTTCTTTCTTGAGTTCAGCAGCAATTTGAAAAGCGTTTTTCCCGGTGGTGTCTGCCTGATTGAGGATTTTTGTTGTTGCGATATGAATATAGAAATATCTTTCGAGTGTCTCGCGTTCTTCTTCAGAAGCTGCTTTAAAGATTCCTTTAGCGTTTTCCAGGTAAGCTTTCGCCCTTTCTGCATCGTAGGTTTCAAGTGGCTTGCGAGCGCCTTCCATGTCATTTGAAACGGAGACCAGCAGGTCCGCGTAGTCTTCAGTTTTGGTCGCCCGGTCTCGTTCTCGAATGAACAAAAAACGGTCCCAATAACCATCGTGTAAAAACTCTTCAATGAGCACTTGGTCGAGTTTGAACTTCCGGGCTTTTTGGATTAACGAAACCAAACCGTTTCGGTCCGAAGGCTTCAGTCCTCGGAATTCAATTTCAAGACCGGTCCGCTGGATCTCTTGTGACGCTTCACGAAGCGCTGGGTCGTTGTAGAAGTTTGCTCGACGAGAGGCCCAACTCGCCAACTCGTACCATTTGGCTGCGTCGTCAGCGTTGATTGCAGATTTCTCGAAAATCAACCGCTCCATATCACTCGGGCGTGAGCGGATAGAGCTCATTGCAAAGACCAGTTTTCCGTCGCGACGTTCTATTTTCCCGGTGACTTCAAGGTTCGTGAAACGTCCAGGTGGTCGATTCACATTGGAACCAAAAATGAACGGCATGGAGCAGTTCACAAATCGCATACTGTCCTCACTAATGAGGGCGTAGCGACCTTCCAGTCTCCAGGTGGTGCCGATCGTTTGCGGCCACTTTTCTTCCGCTTCAACAAAAGATTGAATCGATCGTGCCTGACCGAATGCTTGTGAACAGAAAAGAAGGCAAACCAGCATTGTTGGTACGAGTGAAGTTTTCCGGTTCATTATTTCACTCCCATCCATTTTTCCTGACGATCAAACATTAACTGTTGGTCCGGCAGTGACTGGATCGAGCCAATTTGCAGGTGAGTTGCATTGTAAGTCGGCCGATTCACCCAGAAGAAACTTGTCTCAGGGTCAAACCGGATCTCCCATTCTCCGTCAGGACCGATAAAGAATTCTTTCAGTTGTCCGCTGAAAACGGTGAGGGTCCCACTTCCGGAATCATACGCTGCTTCTGTCGTGGTCTTGGGGAGATGCTTCGCTGATTGAAAGCTGAGGCAAACATTCACTGGCCGTTTTTTCTGGCCGGCTGTCCACGGGAAGATAAGTTCTAGATCGAATCCGTTCTCAATGGCAAAAGGATCATTCGATGGGCGAACATATCCTTCGATGATGTACCAGTCATCCTGAAAGTTCAGACGGAATTTTTCTTGCCAGGCCTCTGCACCATGTTCCACATAGTAACTTTCCGCTTCCTCAACCAATTCGAAGAGAGTGGATGATGTCAGGCGAGTGAGTGCTCGAGTCTCTCGGTAGTACTGGCGAACAGTCTGTGCCTCCAGATCTTCTCGGCCGAGCAAGTCGACAGCATTGGTCGCTTTTTCGAAGTGTCTCCGCGCCTCGACCCAATTTTCGTTTCCGACGGCGACCAAGCCTGCGTCCAGTTCCGTTTTCACAATCGTCACGGCACCGCGTAATTGGCTTTGGCGGATGGAATAGAAGATTGTCAGGCCGAGGATACAAAATATCAGCAGGGCAATTTTGCGATAGGGTGTCCAGAATTCCCAGAACACAATCCAGAAGCCTAGAGCAGTTCGGCAGGAAGCTCCCCACATTCTTACGATGATGTTGGGCTTCTGTTCAACGACCTCAGTCGGGGCGGTCTCTTGGTTTTTTTGTCTTCGTTTACGGCGGGAAACAAACTCTCTCTCGGGATCGAGTTCCTGAATTGAGGGTTTCTGTGTCTCTGCGGAAAGATCGATCGAATCTGAAACTGGCTTGGTTAATGATTTCGTGGCAGACTTTCGTCGCTTCTTCTTGTTCGGAGACGTCTTCGGGATATGCGGCGGCGGATAGACATCTCGGGGGAGAACGAACAGCGAAGAACCGCAAGACTTGCAAACGATATGCTGGTGACGAGAGCGACGAATTCCGGTGTGTTGTTGCCCGCACTCACAATGGACTTCAAACGGCTGAGGCGTTTCAGAAACGTCTCGCTTAAACACATTCGACGCTTTAGAAAACCACTCGTTCATGAATCACGAAAGATTGAAATGAATTTGCCCGCGAAGTCGATTTTGCAAGTAGCCAGAGACCCTTCAATTCTATCGGTTCAGAGCCCTATTCGAATAGTGCTCTCTTTTGATTCTTCAGGAGCCTCAACTTTGCGGAAAGTTCTGCTTTTCTCGTAGTCCCTCGATCTCTCGGATCGCGCAACCAACACAATCGTCTTACTTGTGACGTCTGACTGCCACACGCCCGGTTTACGTGAGCGGTGCTGGAGATGCTGGTTGGAATTCTACGAAATCCAGAATTTGATTGAGATTTCCTGAGCGGAATCCTTCCAGGTCGATTGTGACATACCGAAATCCGATCTCTCGAAATTTTTGAACAATCTGTTCGCGGCAGTCCGGAGCAACCAGAGTTGCGATCGATTCGACAGGGACTTCGATGCGTGCCAAGTCATTTGTTTCGTACCGCACACGAAGTTCACGAAGCGAGAATGTTTCACGAAGAAATGATTCTGCGCGATCAATCATTTGAACTCGTTCAGCGGTCACTTCAACTCCATAGGCGACACGGCTCGACAGACACGGCATCGCCGGTTTGTCCCAAACTTCCAGGCCCCAATGCTTCGCCAAAGCTCGGACGTCTGCTTTTGTCATTCCGGCTTCGACCATAGGACTTCGGACAGAATGCTCCTGTGCCGCTCGCATTCCCGGGCGGTGGTCTCCCTGATCATCCAGATTTGCACCGTTGCAAATGACGTCGACATTTAATCGCGGCAGGATCTCTTCGATGAATTGATACAGTTCACTTTTGCAGTAGTAACAGCGGTCACCGGCGTTTCGCTGATAGCCTGCGACTTCGAATTCTGCTGTTTTGATGACTTCGTGACGAATGCCAATTTCTGCAGAAAGTTGCTTTGCCAGATCGAGTTCGCCTGTGGCCAGTGATGGACTCGATGCCGTCACCGCCACAGCCTGGTCTCCACAGGCAATGAACGCAGCTTGAGCGACAACCGCGCTATCGACACCTCCTGAGAGGGCGACAGCGACACGCCCGTATTGCTGAAGGATTTCGACTAATTTTTCTGCGTGTTGCTCATCCATGTTTCGAGATCTGTTTAAATTTTCCATTCTGATGCTGTTTCTGAATGCAGCCCCTTTGCAAGCGAACAGCTGATATGCAAACAGCAAAGAAAGGGCTTAAGGGTAATCGTCCTTCGAGACCATTGTCCTTAACGAACCGGCAAGAGTAATGGTTTCATGGGACATCGTCGTACATCGTTGCTGGGAGTTCTCTTGGAGCATTTTCAATGCTTGTTGTGCCTGTGAAGTTCACTTTCATGACTTCAGAGACCGCTCCCCAAGAGGCAGAACGCGTACCTGATTTTCAAAAAGGCTCTAGTGAATCAACAACTCTGGGCTCGCTGCCGATCGGCTGTTTGGTGTTGGTGGATTATCTAACGGTCTAAAGGTGAAGACAACAGAGTATTTCGTTTTGTCGGTTCTGTTCCGAGAGGCTGCGTGTAAGGTTCGGCAATGGAACAGCAACACATCACCCGGTTCAAGTTCTGCATATACGCGTTGTTCGATCAACGCTTGGTTCTCTTTGAGATCGTCACGAAAAAAGAGTTCTGAATCAAACTGGTGCTGCCCGAAAGTCATTCGATGCGTTCCGGGAACAAGTTGCAGACATCCATTGTCCTTGTTTTCCGGTCTGAGTGCCAACCACATGCTGACCAACTCCGGGCGAGAATAGGACCAATACCGGATATCCTGATGCCAACCAGTTTCGCTGCTGAACTCCGGTTCTTTCGTCATGATGCAGTTGTGATGAGCAAAAGGGCAGACCAGCGCCGGTCCCAGAAGTTGCTTCAAGCTTTCCCGCAGTGGTGGGAAAGTGAGCCACTCTGTGAAGACAATCCCTCTGCTGTGTGCCTGTTTGAGGCGTCGAATCGTTTTTCCACCGGGATCAAGCTGCGAAGCTGGAGATCCGGGATATTGCAGGTCTGCCTCAAATTCGACTGGTGGAATCGCTTTTTTACGACCAATTTCGGTCGCCTTGAGCATTCTTTCAACAACATCTGAACTGGCCAGATTCCGTAAGATCACGAATCCATGCTCTTCGAAGTGCATGCGATCTGCGTGCGTCATTCCGCTGGTTGAAGTCGATTCAGGCGTTTGCAAGTCACTCTCAATCAATGTAAGTGCTTTTCAAGTATGAGATTCCATCGATTTTCGATGGGGCGAACATTTTTGCGAACAACGGGAAACTCTCCACCATTTGTGATGAAATTTTCATCCGCTGACTAGAATTCTCTTATATTTACGGTCTCTGTGAAGAGTGCTTTCAGGTGCAGAATCGCTCATTTCCACGAGACACGCATGTGTACATCTTTTTTGAAAATGCTTTAGGATGTCACACGCTCAACTCCGTTCGCGAATTGTACGAAATCCGTTTTCTACCGACAAAGAGTTTCAGACGTCTCTCTGTGAGATATGATCAAATCTATGACTACCACATCCGATGTTCCGGTTAAAGCGAAGGCGACACAGCAGAAGAGTGACGCCGGGGCCAAAAAGTTCGCTCCGATGTGGTTGCAGTGGGGAGCCACGATCTTTGCGATCTGCGTTGTCCTTCTGATTGGCGTGTCTCTATTTTGGGGTTTGGCACGCATGAAAACCGCCCCGCCTCGAGAGGAACCCAAACCGACAATCCTCAGAGTCGAAGCATTCCAGATCGAAGCCGTTCCGCTCAAACGATTCATTGCCAGCTTCGGAACAGCCCGGGCTGATATCGAAGTGACCGTCTCGGCAGAGGTTAGCGGTCGAGTGACTGAAAAGAACGGCCTTGAAGTCGGCAATGTCGTTCGTGGCCCGGAGATTCGGACTCTTGCGAATGGGCAATCTTCTCGAAAGCAGGGAGAGGTTCTTGTACAGATCGATCCTCAAACGTACCGGGAACGTGTCACTCAAGCGGAGTCGCTTCTCGAGCAGGACCAAGTCAATTTGAGTCGAATTGAGAAGCAGGAAGCTCTCAATCAGCGACTATTAACTCAGCAACGTGAACGGTTGGAGACAATCACAGCTGAGTATGAGAGAACTCTTGATTTGTACAATCGGCAAGCTGAGAACGAATCGATTGTTCGGCAAAAGAAGCTCGAGCTTGAACAGTATCGGGAAGCGCTCATTCGTCTGGAGAACGATGAGGAATTGTTGCCGATTCAGCGTGAAGAATTGAAAGCACAACGCGCCACACATCAAAGTGACCTGAAACTCTCCCAGCTTGAACTCGACAAGGCGACGGTCCGAGCTCCGACGACCGGAGCGCTCAGCGGTGTCTTTGTTGAGCAAGGTCAGTACGTCAGGGCAGGGGACCCCATTGTTCAAATTACCTCGACAGACCGCGTTGAAATCCCGGTCGCCGTCACACTTGAAGATGCTGTCCGCCTGGGCAAACTCATTGAACAGGGAAAGATTCCTGTCGCTCAACTTGCTCGACACGAAGCGGACTTCGAGTCGTCACAATCGAAAACCTGGAAAGGCTATATCGAACGGATCGACCCCGTGGCTGACGCAGAAACTCGCACAGTCCGTGCGTTTGTCGAAGTCGAAAACGCCGAGCAAAATCAACCACTCCGTCCGGGAACTTTTACCTATGCACGCATCGAAGCAGGAGTAATTGAGATGGATCAGGGTGTTCTGATTCCGAGAGAGGCCCTGCTGGATGGAACTGTATTTGTGGTCTCGGAAAATGACAGGCAGGGCGAAGGGGACAACGAAAAACTCTCTCTGGCAAAACCCCGGCAGGTCACGATCGCTGAAACTTATCAAGCTTTCGCCTTGATCTCTCAGGGACTTCACGAAAACGAGCAGATCGTGACGACCAATCTCGATATTGTCGCCAATAATTCTCTGCTCGATGTCCGCCGGATTCGCTCGCTCGACGATGAATTGAGCCGAGTGAAAATTCCGTACCTGCAGCGACTTTCTCCAAAAGTGCAGGAATAGTTTCTCATCGATCGGACGATTTTCTCTGGAAGCACTTTCTTCTTGTTATGAACGAATAAATCCAGATGATACGCGGGAATGCAACATTCCGAGTAGAGCATGTTCACGGTTGGTCTGAAGCAATGCCGCTGTGTCTTTAGCAGTCATTTAGCACCCGGTGAGTCACCGGGTGCTAAAGAGAACACGAAAGTGTTCTGAACGCAAATGTATCACAGCAGACTAATCTGTCAGTAAAGACAGAATGAGCGTGATTTTACAACTTGATTTTTCTATTCAAATGCCAAGAATTTTCAAGTGACAGCGAATGAATAGAGCTCCCTTCGAGTAGGTGTGCAGGTTCTGCCTCGTGGCGAACAGAAGTTTTATTTGCGAAACGCGTTATTCGCGGGCACACGGTAGAACAGACTGCTCTAGAATTGTCGCTCGAACATCAATCCCTTTTGTAGATACACAGCCATGATGCCAATTTTCGACCCGATGTATTTCGTTTTTCTCGCTCCTGCTCTCATTTTAATGATGTGGGCTCAGGCGAGAATTCGATCGACTTATGCAAAGGCGTCGCAGGTCCCAGCAAGACTTTCTGGAGCTGCCGCAGCGAGGCACATCCTCGACCAGTTTGGGCTTCAGGATGTTGACATCGAGCCGATACGCGGCCACTTGACCGACCACTACGATCCTCGCCATCGCGTTCTCCGCTTGAGTGAGGGAGTTTACGACGGTCGCAATGCCGCTGCGATTGGAATCGCTGCACACGAAGCGGGACATGCGTTGCAGCATGCCGAGCATTACGGGCCGCTCGTGATTAGAAACATGGCGGTCCCCGCTGCTCAGTACGGACCGGGATGGTTCATGGCCTTTTTTGTGTTGGGAATGTTTATCCCAGCGTACTTCTCGCAGTTCTTCTGGATCGGAATCATCGGCTTTATGGCAGTTGCAGCCTTTCAGCTGGTGAACTTACCTGTCGAGTTCGATGCCAGTAACCGGGCGAAACGACTTCTTGCAGAGACCGGAATTTCGGACGAACAGAGCGGCCCAGCACTCAGCAGTGTCCTCAACGCCGCTGCCTGGACCTACGTTGCAGGAACATTGCAGTCTGTTCTGGTGGTTGCCTACTACATCATGCGCTTCGGTGGCAGAGGAAATGACAACTAAAGCAAAGTCGCTCAAGAAGCAACGTAGCCCGGGACCATTGTCCCGGGCAATCAATGATTGCAGAAAATCGTTTTCGAGATGTTATTCAACATCTCTTTTCGAAGAGAAATTCCCTGAGGACAACTTGGGAAACCCACACCAATAAGTTTGCACGGGACAATGGTCCCGTGCTACGTGTGAATGTCGTCTTCGAACTTCCAGCCGCATTCTTTCCAAGCTGGGTTTAACCATCGATGCCAGTTTTTTTTGGGAATCTTCGCAACCAATGGATTGCGACCGATGTACTGAACGACTCGCCAAAGGTGTTCTTCGTCTCTGATAATGCGATCGTAACTCTCTTCCTGCCAGAGAGGGGCCGGGGCTCTTTCTCGTTCACAAATGAACCGACTGCTCGCCCGTTTGATGGCTCCGAGTTCGTTCTCTAACTCAAAACCGTTGAATGGACGTATGATGAGGTGGCAATGATTCGCCATGACCACAAAGCAACCGATTTCGTATCGCTTTTGATGAAAGTGCAGAATTGCTCGATCGAGTTCGTCAGCGTACACATCTCGGGCAAGCAGGCAGCATCCATAGCTTGCATCCATGATGCGATCTTGCCGACGGAACATTGTTTTCGCGTATTCTAGCCAACACTCATCATCCTTAGGATTCGGATATCTGTGTAGCCACTCGCGGCGAATCGCTTCAAGCTCTTGTTGCTGTGCTGCTGGCACAGCGTCAGCGAGATTGAACGTGACGAAGTAGCTGGCCCCCTCTTGTCTCCAATGTGGAAGATTTCGTTGATATCGGTGGATGGGATGGTGATCGAGCAGACCACGAAATCCCGGTGGAGCCGGAAGATTCAATGACATGACAACGAAGCTCAAGAAGCAACGTAGCCCGGGACCATTGTCCCGGGCAATAGATGACGAACAAGAAGTTGATTTCGAGATGTTTTCAACATCTCTTTCTGAGAAAAAAATTCCCTGAGAACAACTTGGGAAAACGCACACTAAAAAAATTGCACGGGACAATGGTCCCGTGCTACGTTGGGTTGGCATTCAGTTATAATTTGCTTAGCTGCGTTTCTCGATAGCGCGTTGCATGGCTGTTCCCATGTCGGCGGGGGATTCGGCGACTTCGACACCAGCAGCTTCCAGAGCAGCGATTTTTTCTTCCGCTGTTCCACTTCCTCCAGAGATGATCGCACCGGCGTGTCCCATCCGTTTTCCGGGAGGGGCTGTTTTGCCAGCGATGAAGGCTGCAACCGGTTTGGTCACATGATCTTTGATGTACTCAGCAGCTTTGATTTCTGCATCGCCACCGATTTCACCGATCATCAGGATCGATTCTGTCTCTGGGTCGTTTTCGAACATTTCGAGCAAGTCGATAAAGTTCGTGCCGATGATGGGGTCTCCACCGATTCCGACAGCGGTCGACTGGCCCAGGTTCAGGTTTCCGAGTTGCCAGGCTGCTTCGTAGGTGAGCGTTCCACTTTTGCTGATCAGGCCGACAGTCCCCGGTTGGTGAATGTAGCCAGGCATGATGCCAATTTTGGCGACACTGGGGGTGATGATGCCGGGGCAGTTGGGGCCGATGAGGCGAACTTCTGGGCGAGTCGCCAGAAATTTGTCGACTCTCGACATATCGAGAACCGGAACACCTTCGGTGATCGCCACAATCAATCGAATTCCAGCATCGGCAGCTTCCATAATGGCATCGGCACAGAATGGAGGGGGGACGAAAATGAGTGAGGTATTCGCACCAGTTTTTTCAATCGCTTCCGCAACGGAATCAAAAACCGGGAACCCATCGACCTCTTCACCACCTTTGCCTGGCGTCACTCCGCCGACCATGACAGCTTCGCCCGGGCGATGCTCTTCAGCATATTCACGGCATTTTTGTGAGTGAAACAGGCCAGCACGGCCTGTGATTCCCTGTGTGATGATCTTCGTTGAACGATCGACTAAAATTGACATCGAATTGATATTCTCGGTTCTGGCGGTGAAACAACTGTCACGAGGAGCAAAATCCCCCTTACTCCCGAATTTCCCTAGACGCTACCCTCTAGCCCCTAGACCTTTGACAAAGTTTAGAAGACCATCGACTCTGACGGAAGCCAAGCGGATTCAGGCTCTCGCACACAGATGCACGTTTGTTGTTTTGAAGATCCATTTTTAAGACTTCGGCCTTTTCTTTCATAGCAATAAAACGAAAAAATCGCAGCGAAACGTCCACGCAGTCACCGAGAGGCTGAGCGAGAGGCTCGGAGAAGCAAACAGAGTCGGTCCGTGGTGACGTTCGACTTTCAAAATCTTCACCAAACATAATTTCATAGAACCCATTTAGCAGTTGCTTGCTGAACGATCATTTTGAGTTTCATGTCTGATTCAATCGAAATACAACCTGTTACATCGCCGGTTCGCGGCACAATTCGGCCTCCGGGATCGAAGAGCCTGACAAACCGGGCGCTCATGATCGCCGCTCTCGCCGACGGCACTACAACACTCACCGGAGTACTGGAAAGCGTTGATACTCAGGTGATGGCAAATGCCCTCGGTCAACTCGGAATTCTGGTTGAGACCGATTTCGCAAACCAGTCCATCACTATTCAAGGGGCCGGTGGAAAGATTCCTGCTGCCAAAGCGGATCTATGGTGCGAAAACAGCGGGACCAGTATTCGATTTCTCACAGCGTTGTGTGCCATCGGAAATGGAACATATCGGCTCGATGGAAACGAACGAATGCGCGAGCGACCCATCGCTCCGCTTGTGGCCGCCTTGGCGAATGCTGGCATTGAAGCAACTTGTGAGCTCACAAATGATTGCCCTCCGGTCGTTATCAGGACAAAGGGATTGAACGCGGAAACTATTGAAGTTTCAGGAGCAATTTCGAGTCAATATCTGAGCGGCTTGCTGATGATGGCTCCCGCTGCCCAGAGCGATATCACGATTCGTGTCGTTGGAGAACTTGTTTCACGCCCCTACATCGATATGACCCTCGAAGTGATGCATTCCTTCGGCGCGGTCATTGAAGAACCTGAACCGAATCAGTTTCGAGTGAAGGCGACCGGTTACACTGGTCGCGAATACGACATCGAGCCGGATGCCTCCGCTGCAAGTTATTTCTTCGCAGTCGCTGCGATCACTGGAGGAGAAGTCACGGTTGAAGGACTGCATCGAAACGCACTTCAAGGTGATGTCGGCTTTGTTGATGCACTCGTTGAGATGGGCTGCGAAGCGAAGTGGAATACGAATTCCATCACCGTGATCGGCAAACCACTCAAGGGAATCGACATCGACATGAACACCATCAGCGACACGGCTCAAACATTGGCCTGTGTTGCACCGTTCGCTGAAGGGCCGACACGCATTCGGAATGTGGCCCACAATCGAGTTAAAGAAACAGACCGCATTCAGGCCGTTGTTGATGAACTTCAACGGGTTGGAATCAATGCTGAAGAACATGAGGACGGAATGACCATTCATCCCGGCAGCCCACAGTCGACAACAATTCACACGTACGATGACCACCGAATGGCAATGAGCTTTGCTCTCTTAGGGCTGAAATCGCCGGGGATTTCCATTGCTGATCCCGGTTGCACATCAAAAACATATCCCCATTACTTCGAAGACCTCGAACGTCTTTGCCGAGGTGCCCAATGAGTTCTTCACCGAATGGTCCTAATCGTGGTCGTCGTCCCAAAAATCAGGGCAGTCATCCGAATAAAAAGAAGTTCGTCAAAAGCGGAGCTTCCAATGCCAGATGGTTCGCATTTAAAGCGTTGCAGGCAAACCGCGAGCGAGATGTCTTTGTCTCCAGAATTCTGGATGACCAGTTCAAGTCGAAAACGATCCCTTCGGTCGATCGTAAAATGGCGACAGAACTCGCCAACGAAACAGTCCGCAGGCGGGCGACTTTAGATGCCATTCTCACCGCGTTTGTGACTCGTCCACAGGAGAATGTCGAAGCCGATTTGTGGACAATTTTGCAACTTGGCTGCCTGCAACTCGCCTGTCTGCCACACATCGCTTCACACGCTGCCGTTCACGAAACAGTTCAGCTTTGTGAAGAGTTGCGAAATGCTCAGGCGAAGCCTTTCATTAACGGCGTCCTGAGAAACATCGGGCGCAGCGTGGTCAGCCGGGAAGAAGTTGAGGACCTTGATCTGGCTGAACTTGGACCGCGTCAGCTTCCGCTGCTCTCATTGAGGGGACGCGACAAGAAGTACGAAATTGCCACTTTCGACCGGGACATCTTCACGAATCCCGCTGACGATGCGCTTGCTTACATCTCTCAGGTGAGCAGCTTACCGGAGTGGCTGCTTCAGCGACTCACCCCAGAAGATGCAGACAAAAACCAGATGTTGAAATCCGGTTTGTGGATGACGATTCCTGGTCGGATGTCTTTGCGAGTGAACCTGCTGCAAACCGACCGCGAGAAAGTTCTCGATGTTTTGGAAGCTGCGGAGTTGTCAGCTCATCCCGGAACGCTACCTGAAGCGATCGAACTCGATGGCAGCGTCGCGATTATCGATTTGCCCGGATACCGCGAAGGCTGGTTCAGCGTGCAGGATCTCTCAGCGATGTCCTCAGCCGATCTTCTCAATCCACAACCAGGTGAGAAAATTCTCGATTTGTGTGCGGCTCCCGGTGGGAAGTCGACGCACATTGCCGAGCGTCTCAAGAACGAAGGTCGAGTCGTTGCTTGCGACACCGCAGGGAATCGGATTCGGATTATCAACGAAAACGCCGGGCGGTTACAACTCCCCTGTATCGAGACCCACCTCATCCATGAGGATGGCAGCAATATCCCCAGCGAAGACTACGATGCTGCCATTGTCGATGTTCCCTGCTCGAATACCGGAGTGCTTGGAAAACGGCCCGAAGCCCGCTGGCGCATCATGCCAACCACATTCCGCGAGTTGATTCCGCTGCAGATGCGGTTATTGAAAGATGCGATGAGCCGGGTCCGTCCCGGTGGGCGTGTCGTCTATTCCACATGCAGCATCGACTTCGAAGAGAACCGAGGTGTTGTCGATGCGGTGCTGTCGAAACATCCCGAGTTTCATATGGCAGAAGAACGAATCCACCACCCCGGCGAACCCGCCGACGGTGGGTATCAAGCATTGCTCATCCGCTCAGAACCATCGCCCGTTTAAGCTTCCTCTTCGAAGGGAGACGTCATCGTCCCGACTTCGAGCAGTTTGCTCTATCGTGTTCTTGCGGAACCTGTTCCACCAGTAAAATAGCTGAGCACCGCAAGGTAAACCCCGACAGGGGGACAGGGCCGGGTGGTCATCCCGTCGCGTTGTTTCCTGCATTCCAGCATGATCGCGGGTGCCACTGCTGGCTTGTCCAGCAGTACCAAATTGCACGCTCATTCAAGCGGTCTAACTCGTCAAAATAAACGAGTTCGACAATAGGGTGCATTGGTATTATTCTCGTGGCATACGCAATTAGTGCCGCAGGCTGGGACCAGTCCCAGCCTGCGGCACTAATTTTAAGTGAGTACCTGACCCTACTCTTGCAGACTGTCTCCAGCCACCCGTCGCCAAGTCTTGGCTGAACGTCTACGGAACATGTAAATTGATAAGGTGATTCCCAGCAAAACCAGGCTCGATGGTTCCGGGACGGCGGCGGTGTCGTTCACGAATGCGTAATTGAGTCTGCCTTGCCCACCGAGGTTGTCTTGGATCAACGCCGATGACGCGGAGATACCAATTTCACCCGTGTATCCGGAGGTTGGACCGTAATAGAGACCGAGGTGTTTAATATTCCAGTCTTCGGCTTGAACCGAGCCGCCAATTCCAATTGTGTCGTACCACGCCATATTGTTGACGTTAGAAGGGTTAGTGCCGATTGTCGAAATCGAATAGTCACTGGGACTGCCGCCGAATAGCAGCGCAGCTGCTTCCTGCCCTGTGTAGGCCAGCGGACCATTAGGAGGAGACGAGCTCCAAGTTGGTGCATTGGGGTTCTCATAGACATCCCAACTACCGACGTAAATCAGTGCCGCGTCGACCTGATGCGGCACGTAGAACACAGCGGCCATTGCTGCGATCATTAAAACCAACTTCTGAAAACTCACCAACATAAATTCGTCTTTTCCTTAGAAGAGATGCTTTCCATGCGTACCCTCTTCCGCCTAATCGAAGAGATCATGGGATCGTGGCAGGTGCACGCTTCGCTCGATTTTTGGCCCAATTGTGTCTTTACTTACAACAATGGTCTAGAGACTGGAAAGGTCTATTCTCGAATAATCTTCAATAATAGTACCGTAGGGTGGAGTGAAGCAATCCGTTGATGAAAAGGTGGGTTACGTTCTCGATTTCCCCGATGAAGAACAGTTAATATTGATTCACGATTCATTGCGCAACCCACCGTTCACGAGGACCGCCGAACTTCACTCACCCTACTTTTACTCAGCCTACGGCACTGAACGGGATGAAAGACCAGACGAATGATTCTCCAGAGATAGAAAAACAAAAAGCTCCGAAGTGAGAAACACTTCGGAGCTTTCGTGTCAATTTCTTGTATTGCTATTAGCGGTTTTTGCCTTTGCCGTTGCCTTTTCCATTCCCCTTGCCGCGAGATTTAATCTGAACAATATCAATTCCATAAATGGTATCGCAGTTGATCAACTCGCCTTTGAGTTCTAAACCTGTCGAATTGGAATCGATTGCCAAGGATGACTCCAAAGTTGTCAAGTCAAACTGAAGAACCAGGTCAACGAAACCATCTCCGTTGGTGTCTGAAAGTTGAACGTCATAAGGAGCGACAGTATCGCCTCCCTCGATAGTTGGATCCCCTAAGTTCAGTGTTTCTGTGTCGGTGAAAACAACGTCGACTTCTTCATTCCCGTAGACGACAACCTCAAAGGGTTTTGGTCTTTTCTTACCGAGTTGCACAACATTGTCGACGCTCTCTGGAAGGACATCAACTTCCACAAGGTGTTCAACACATGCTTCTTCAGCAAAGAGTCTGATCCCGATTTCTACGTTCGGCGAAAGCCGTGTCATTTTCACCCATGGAGATCCATCACGAGATTCCAAATATGGATACCCAAATGAGTTTGTGTTTGGTGCAGTCATGATACAGCGGTATTGAACACCAGCTGCTTCTGCAGTGAAGACGATGACATAATTTTGACCAGCTTCCACTTCGACATTTGCTCCGGAAACATCAAAATGGTTCATTGGTCCCGTGTTTGTTCCCCATCGAACGAAATCCTCAGCTGGAACAGAAACGGTGCCAAGAATTGTACCTGGGAAACCGCCGTCCGATGTATAGAAACTAATGTCGAGAGGGACATTACCATAAAATTTATCAACACTGGCCTCTAATCTTGTCAGCCTTCCGCTTGTTGTTGCGGTAAACTCTTGCCCCGCAGCGTTGCTCCCAACGTAGTGCGCCCAACCATTGATTCCGACCCAATCAGGGTTCATGTTCAATGCAGTGATGGTCTCCTGAGAGTAACCAATTTGAGCAGTGACAATTGAGAAAACGAAGAATAAGTGAGCGGCTCGAATCATGGTGAATTCCTGAATAAAAAATAATGGAAAGTCATGATGATGGAATTTTGACCGAATGGCCTTTTCATGCGAACGCATAAAGTTGTGCGAATGTAACAGCTCGATGTTTCCTCTTCAATTCACTTTGAAATGCTATGAATCTCGAATGTACGAAACGTAATGAACGCCGGATGCCACTGCTGGCTTGTCCATCCGTGCCACGAGTAGTACTGTCCCTGCCACCCTCTAGTTTTTCACCCAGCCGGGCCATCGTCTCACGAGAAGGTCAAGGTTCGCGCTGCGGCTCCAGGTTGTTTTTTTGATCCCGCCCTGTCGATGGTGAGGGGGGAAGCTCGGCCTGTTTTCTCACTCTCAACTTGCGAAACTCACACACTTTATGAGTGCTTACAGCTTTGATAAACTGGTGCTTGTGGACCTGTTCTGTGAAAGCAGAGAGTTCATGATGGAGTGCCCCGGGCGACAGTTTTTCGAGGCTGTCGGGTCGATTTGGTCCCCCACCCAGCAGTTGAACACGTTGGGCGAGTCCCAGCTTACATATTGGTCGCAGCTTGAATGCTGCAGCAGGAGTGACGTCTAGATGAGTAATGCGAATCCATTTGATGCGGAAACCACCCTCTCGACAAAAGCGGGCGATTTCAAAATCTATCAGCTGCAAAAACTTGTTGATGCCGGTTTGGGCGACATCTCAAGGCTTCCCTACTCAATTCGAGTTCTCCTGGAATCTGCACTTCGGAACTGCGATGGCTTCGCGATTTCCGAGGATGACATCAAGAATATCGCTGCCTGGAGCCCGAAAAATACCACAGCGACCGAAATTCCGTTCAAGCCGGGGCGTGTTGTCCTGCAGGATTTTACTGGTGTTCCCGCAGTTGTCGATCTGGCAGCTTTGCGTGAAGCAATGGTGAAGATGGGTGGCGATCCCAAGAAGATCAACCCCCTTGTGCAGTGCGATCTGGTAATCGACCACAGTGTTCAGGTGGACCAGTTTGCGACCAAATTGGCGTTGCAATTTAATGTCGATAAAGAATTTGAGCGAAACAACGAGCGGTATCAGTTCCTGAAATGGGGACAGCAGGCGTTTCAAAACTTCCGAGTTGTTCCACCAGCGACGGGGATTGTTCACCAGGTGAACTTGGAGTACCTCGCCGGCGTGGTTTTGACCTCCGATGGAAAAGCCTATCCCGATTCTCTCGTCGGGACAGATTCGCACACGACCATGATCAACGGGCTGGGCGTTGTTGGTTGGGGTGTTGGGGGAATCGAAGCTGAAGCTGTCATGCTTGGTCAGCCAATTTACATGCTCTTGCCGGAAGTGATTGGCTTTAAGCTCGTCGGCAAGCTGCCCGAGGGAGCAACCGCGACCGACCTTGTGCTCACCGTCACGCAGATGCTGCGGTCTCACGGCGTGGTTGGCAAGTTTGTCGAGTTCTACGGACCGGGACTGGCTGGGATGTCGCTGCCAGACCGAGCGACTCTCGCCAACATGGCACCTGAATATGGAGCGACCATGGGCTTCTTCCCTGTCGATGATGAAACGCTCCGCTATCTCGAACGAACAGGTCGATCCGCCGAGCAAATTGATCTTGTCGAAAAATACTTCAAAGCTCAGGGAATGTTCCTGACTCCTGAATCTCCAGAGCCAGAGTTTACAGCCACACTCGAACTCGACATGGGAACAGTCGAGCCATCACTCGCTGGCCCCAAACGTCCACAAGACCGAATCGTTCTGACGGGAATGAAGAGTCAGTGGGAACAGGATCTCAGTGCGACATTCGGGAAATCAACCAAAGGTGGTGAATCGACCCCAGAGTCCATGACTTCCGAAGGAGGAGCTGCGGTTGCAACTGCAGTTGCTGAAGATCCCGGACTCGCGGGGGTTCCCGTGGAGTTCGATGGCAAAAACTTTGAACTGAAGCATGGTTCTGTTGTCATTGCGGCAATTACCAGTTGTACGAATACAAGCAATCCGTCCGTAATGATCGGAGCGGGACTTTTGGCACGTAACGCAGTTGCCAAAGGACTCAGCAGCCAACCGTGGGTCAAAACAAGCCTCGCTCCCGGATCACGTGTGGTGACAGACTACCTCGCCAACTCCGGACTCAATGTTCCCCTCGACGCTCTTGGTTTCAACCTCGTCGGATACGGCTGTACGACCTGTATCGGGAACTCAGGTCCGCTGCCAGAACCGATCTCCAAGGCGATTCAGGAGAACGATCTGGTTGCCTGTTCCGTCTTGTCGGGTAACCGAAACTTTGAAGGCCGCGTCAATCCAGACGTGAAAGCCAACTATCTTGCATCTCCTCCTTTGGTTGTTGCCTACGCACTTGCAGGCACTACCGATATTGATTTGACCACCGAGCCGATCGGTCAGGACAAGGATGGGAATGATGTGTTCCTCAAAGATATCTGGCCGACTCAAAAAGAGATCGCCGACACGATCGCCTCTGCAATGTCTCCCGAGATGTTCGTCAAGCAGTACTCCGAGTCGGCAGCTGGTCCACCAGAATGGCAGGCGATCTCTGGTGCAGAAGGGGATCTTTACGCCTGGGATAAAAAGAGCACTTACGTGCAAGAGCCTCCGTTCTTCCAGAACATGGACGCCGAACCATCGCCGATTAAAAGTATCAGCGGTGCTCGCTGCCTCGTCAGTGTTGGAGATTCCACCACCACCGACCACATCAGTCCTGCCGGAAATATCAAAGCCGATTCTCCAGCTGGGAAGTACCTGCAAGAGAACGGGATCGCCGCTGCCGATTTCAACAGCTATGGAAGTCGCCGTGGAAATGATCGCGTGATGACTCGCGGAACCTTCGCCAACATTCGGTTGCGAAATCTTCTCGCTCCCGGAACCGAAGGTGGGATGACGACTCACATTCCATCCGGTGAGCAAATGTCGATCTTTGATGCGTCATTAAAGTACCAGGAGCAGGGGACTCCGCTTGTTGCACTGGCCGGGAAAGAATACGGCACCGGTTCCTCACGAGACTGGGCAGCCAAAGGGACTCAACAACTCGGAATTCGAGTTGTCATCGCAGAGAGTTTCGAGCGAATCCACCGTTCCAACCTGATCGGAATGGGAGTGCTTCCGCTTCAGTTCCGCGAAGGGGAAAGCCGCGAAGCTTTCGACCTGGACGGAACCGAAATTTTCGATGTTGTCCTCGACGATAACCTCAAACCGCTTCAGGCCGTTGAAGTGACCGCCCGCAAGGCCAACGGCGACGAAGTTCACTTCATCACCACCTGCCGTATCGACACCCCCGTTGAAGTTGAATACTACCGCAACGGCGGAATCCTTCACAAAGTGTTGAGAGACTTAGCCAAGAGTTAAGACACTCTGGAGCACGGAAATTGAAACAGCCCGGAACGGCAATCTGTTCCGGGCTGTTTTTGTGTGTAGGGCATTTTCACGCTTGCCCATGCCAATGCCCATGCCTGGCACGACTACTTCGATTCGAAGTACTTTGACATTTCTGGTGCAACCTTATCGAGTTCATCGACGATGAGTGGTGCAGTGAGTTGGGCTCCTTTGGTGTTCAGGTGGGTGCGATCAAGGCCGCCTTTGGGTTGTTCGTAGGAGATTTCGATGCACTTTTCGGGGCCAAGTTTTTCGCAAAGTTCGATGCTTCGAGTATGGAGATCGACAACTGGAACATTGAGTTCTTTGCCAACTTTTTTGACGGCAGCGACATAAGGGGTCAGTGTCGATGTGATCTTACCTTGTTCGTTAAATCGTCTGCGTGTGAGTGATGTAATCAGGATTGGCGTCGCTCCGATCTCTCGCGACTCGATGACGTACTGTTTCAGGAATTCAGGATAGGTCGTTGCTGGATCTGTCTCGCGTGCTTCCCCTTTTCCGGGTTGGTCGTTGTGGCCAAATTGAATCAGAATGTAATCCGGTTTTAGGTCGAGACACTTCTGCCAGCGTCCCTCTGCCCGGAAACTCTTTGAACTTCTCCCGCCAGCGGACAAGTTGACGCACTTTGCTTTTTCGTTCAGAAGATCGCTGAATCCTTTTCCCCAGCCTGCGGTATCGGTGACGGTCGAATCTCCCGCCAGCACAATCGTCACCGGTTTGTCATCTGCCATTCCACAGCGACACATCAATGCCGCTGCCACACAGAAAAAAATTTGTCGTCGCGCGAGCTTGTTGAATTGGTGGAGCGTCATCTTTGAAAACCTTGTTGATCTGAATGAACATATCAAAAGAGAGCGATTCATGATTCCTTACTGTTAGCGTACTTGCTCCCTTTTCATCCGAGAAGTGACTTTCGAAATTGCGGAGCAGACTCTGTTTCTCTGATTGAAAATCGCATTCTTCTGGTGATTTGCCAGCAGTTCAATACTGTGCAGATGGCGAGGCAATCACTTCTTCTTTTTCTATGACAACTGTCCCTTCACGTCTTCTTTTCTGTTGGAGCAGTTTGCTCTACCGTGTGCCTGTGAAGAACTTGTCTCATCAATGAAATTGCTGTTCGCCGCGATGCAGAACCTGTACACCAATTCAAAAGATGCTCTAAGATGTCGGCTGAGATTCCATCGTCTCTCATGTCGTAAATATGCCGAAGAATGACCGCTCCAGTTTATGAAATTCCCATTCGAAATTTTGCAGCAGTGCTGGTTTCTGGCTGGTCCGACTGCATCGGGCAAGACGGCGCTTGGCATCGAACTGGCGAAGAGAATCGACGGAGAAATTATTTCTCTGGACTCGATGGCGATTTATCAACAGATGGATATCGGGACAGCCAAGCCGACGCCCGCAGAGCAATCGCAAGTGCCACATCATCTGATTGATGTCATCGCAGCCCATGAGGATTTCTCAACGGCTGACTATATGGAGCAGTCCCGCGTTGCGTGCGAAGAGATTCTCTCTCGAAAGAAAATACCGATCTTTGTCGGTGGAACCGGGCTCTATTTGCGGGCGGTCCTCCGTGGTGTTTTCGAAGGGCCAGAAGCGGATTGGGACTATCGTCGGCAACTTGAGGAACGAGCCCGGCACGAAGAGGCGAACTGGCTTTACAGCCAACTCCAATCTGTTGACTCGGTCACGGCGGAGCGACTACATCCGAATGACGCCAGGCGACTGATCCGGGCTCTGGAAATTCATCACGTCACCGGATCACCCGCCTCGGAACTTCAAGATGAAGGACCACTTCCGAAGGAAGAACAACCGAAGCATGTTTATTGGCTTCACCCGGATCGTGATTGGCTTTACGAGAGAATCAATCGGCGTGTGGAACTGATGATCGGGCAGGGGTTGGAAGAAGAGGTCCGCTCACTACTTGCTCTTGATCCACCGATTGGACGGACTGCCCGGCAAGGATTGGGGTATCGGGAGATGATCGATTTCGTCGAAGGTCGGATTGCAACCATCGAGGATGCGATCGAATTGATTCAGACTCGGACACGGCAATTCGCAAAACGGCAGCACACCTGGTTTCGAAATCTGGAAGAGTGCAGAGCGATTGAATTTTCCCCTGAAGCGACGACAGCCTCCCTTCTGGAAAGCTTCGAAGATTGATTTGGCTTACGTCCAAGTGAACTGGTTATTGGAGGTCGCTCAGCGTTCAGAATGGCTGGGAGAATCTGCCCAGAACCGTTTTCAAATTGAGATTCTTTGATGCCAAGCCTAGGATATAGGAAGTCCCCATTATTTAGAACTGATCCTGAAACTTGAAATTGCTCTCTCAAACGTTGAGAAAAGCGGCTATTCCAGAGGTTTTCGGACTGGTTCTAGCCTGCGAGTCAGGGATTGAGATCCTGAGAGAAAATGGAGGCGGGGACTGTTGGGTGGCATCAAAATAGAATCAAACTATGAACAACAACGCACAAGCGTGCAGCGGATTTTTCCCTGCCACGTCTCGAAGAGATTTTCTTTCGCAGTTCGGAATGGGGCTGGGTGCGGTCGCGCTTTCTCAACTGGGGGAGCCTGAGAAGGTTCTTGCGGATGCAGGGGCGATGCAGTCGCTGCATCATCCAGCGAAGGCGAAACGGGTCATCTTTCTGTTTCAGGCAGGCGGACCGTCTCAAATGGAGACGTTCGATTACAAGCCGGTTCTCAACGAACGGCAGGGACAGGAACTCCCGGACGAAGTTCGTAAAGGGCAACGGCTGACCGGGATGAGTGGGAATCAATCAAGCTTGCCGCTGGTGGGGTCTCCATTCAAATTCGCACAACATGGAGAGAGTGGAGCCTGGCTCAGCGAAGCATTCCCGGAGACAGCAAAGGTTGTCGATGATTTGTGCTTCGTGAAAAGTCTGCACACTGAGGCGATTAACCATGGCCCCGCAGTCACCCATGTGCAGACCGGCTCTCAATTCCCCGGTCGTCCAAGCATGGGATCTTGGCTGAGTTATGGGTTGGGAGCAGAGAACGAAAACCTGCCTGCGTTTGTTGTCATGGTTACCAAAGATAAAGGTGGTCAACCACTCGTATCGCGATTGTGGGGTAGCGGGTTTCTTCCGTCGCGGCATCAGGGAGTTCGCTTCCGGGCAGGTGACGAACCGGTATTGTATATCAACAATCCCAAGGGGCTTGGCAGCGAGAACAAGCGGAGCATGCTCGATGCGTTGAGTCAGCTACACCAATTGGAGCTCAAAAAATCACCCGACCCGCTGATTGAAACACGCATCTCGCAATACGAGTTAGCGTTTCGAATGCAGACAGCCATTCCCGAAGCGACGGACTTTTCAGGAGAGACCGCGAAGACGTTTGAGATGTACGGAGAGGATTCCAAAAACCCGGGAACGTTCGCAGCCAACTGTCTTCTGGCACGACGGCTGACTGAGCGGGGAGTTCGATTTGTGCAACTGTACCATCAAGGATGGGATCACCACGGCGGCATTCCCGGTGGTATCAAAGGACAGGCTAAGCAAACCGATCAACCGGCAGCAGCACTGATTCAAGATCTCAAACAGCGTGGTCTACTCGATGAGACACTCGTGATTTGGAGCGGAGAATTTGGTCGCACGAATTACTGCCAGGGGAAGCTGAGTGCCAACTTTGGTCGAGATCATCACCCACGCTGTTTTTCTGGTTGGCTGGCTGGTGGAGGGATCAAAGGAGGAATGAGCTTCGGTGAGACAGATCCTTTCTGCTATAATATTGTTGAGAATCCAGTTCACGTTCACGATTTTCAAGCGACGATTTTGCACCTTCTGGGAATTGATCATGAACGGCTGACCTACAAATACCAGGGGCGACGTTTCCGCCTGACCGACGTTCACGGACACGTTGTCAATGAAATCCTCGCGTGAGAGTGCACCACACTTTCCCGAAAACCTCATCGATCATTCTACGAGTTTGACTCATGAATCAATTATCTTCCATTGCGGTTGCTGCGATTTTCTTGACTAGCGTCTTGAACGCTGAGGATGAAATCAGTTTCAACCGAGATATTCGTCCGATTCTTTCTGATAAATGTTTTGCCTGTCACGGGCCTGAAGAAGCGTCCCGTGAAGGAGGGTTTCGGCTCGATGAGCAAGAGAGCTCTTACGGAGAAGCGGACTCGGGTGAGCATCCTATCGTCCCAGGGAAACCGAATGAGAGTGAATTGATCGCTCGGATTTTTTCCGATGACGAATCGATTCAAATGCCTCCAGCAGAAACGAACAAGTCGCTGACTGCGGCTGAAAAAGAACTGCTGAAGAAGTGGATTGCCAGCGGTGCAGAATGGGAAGCTCACTGGTCGTTCATCCCTCCCGAGCTTCCTGAACTGCCGGAAGTTTCTGAGTCAGAGTGGGTGAAGAACGAAATCGATCGGTTTATTCTTGCGAGGCTCAAAAAAGAGGGACTCGCCCCGACAGAGCAGGCAGACAAAGCAACGCTGATTCGCCGAGCAACGTTTGACCTGATCGGGCTTCCTCCAACTCCTGAAGAAGTCAAAGCATTTCTGTCAGACGATTCACCCGATGCATACGAAAAAGTGATCGACCGACTTCTTGCATCCGAACGTTTTGGCGAGCATGTTGGCCGCTTCTGGCTGGATGCTGCTCGATACGGCGATACACACGGACTGCACCTGGACAACTATCGCGAAATGTGGCCCTATCGAGATTGGGTACTCAAAGCGTTCAACAAAAATATGCCGTTTGATCAGTTCATCGTGGAGCAGGTCGCAGGTGATTTGATCCCGAATCCGACTGACGATCAACTCATCGCCACCGGTTTTAATCGTGCTCACGTGACGACCAGCGAGGGAGGTTCTATTGCTGCCGAAGTGCGCATGCGGAATGTCGTTGATCGTGTGGTCACCTTCGGGACCGTCTTCATGGGCACGACGCTCGAATGCACGAGTTGCCACGATCACAAATTTGACCCACTCACCATGACAGATTTCTACTCGCTGTATGCTTACTTGAACAGCATCGACGGAAATCCTCTCGATGGAAACAAAAAAGACCCTGCACCTGTTCTGAAAGTTCCGACTGAAGAAGAGAAAGCCAAGCTCGCAAAATTTGACGCGGAGATTGCAGAATTACAAAAGCAGCTCAATCAACCATGGCCTGAACTGGTCGCAGCTGAAACCGCATGGGCCAACACGGTTCTCGAGGAGTCAGGTGATGGCGACGTGGCCTGGGATGTTGTTGTTCCAGATGAATTCACATCGAATGGTGGAGCCGATCTTAAACTTCTCGAAGACAATTCTATTCTCGCGACTGGACCAAACCCTGCGAAGGAAATCTACGAAGTTGTCAAGCAGATCGAAGGAACCGGTTGGCAGGGGATCAGGCTGGAAGGTCTTCTCGACAAAGCCAATACGAACGAGGGAACCGGTCGAAGCTCGAACAGCAACGTCGTCTTAACCGAGTTCGAAGTCTACGCCGCTGCCATTCCAAATGAAGGTGAAGAGCCACAGTGGAAGCGAGTGGACATCGTCAAGGCGTCTGCCGATCACGCTCAAAGTAATGGCGACTTCAAAATTGAAAATGCGATCGACGGAAAACCACAAACCGGCTGGGCAACAGAAGGCTATGCGAAAAAAGAGCCGCGCACCGCATTGTTTCAAACGAAAGCTCCTTTCGGATTAGAAGGGAAAAGCCTCGTTAAAATCGTCCAGAAGTATGAGTCGGTTTATGCAAACCACCAGTTCGGACGGTATCGCCTTTCACTCACCAAGCAACAACCGATCCGCTCAGAAGTCCCCGCAGAGATCTTGGCGATTCTGAAAGTAGAACCGGAAAAACGAGACCAAAAACAGAATGAGGCCCTGCGGAAACATTACCGGGAGAACGTCACCACGGATGCCGGGTATATCGCAGTTCGTGACGGATTGGCTGCGAAGAACAAGGCGAAGACTGACCTCAATAATGCAATTACGACAACTCTGATCTGGAAAGAAAAAGCGAAACCGGAACCGGCTTATATTCTCACGCGTGGGGAGTACGATCAGCCCGGAGAGGAAGTGTCGCGTCGAACTCCAGGGTTCTTGCCGCCCATGGCGGAGGGGTTGCCGAATGATCGCATGGGATTGGCTCAATGGCTGATCAGTCGAGAGCATCCATTAACAGCCCGCGTCACGATCAATCGCTTCTGGCAGCAATTCTTCGGAACCGGTCTTGTGAAAACATCAGAAGATTTCGGCTCCCAAGGCGAGCAGCCAAGTCATCCACAGTTGCTCGACTGGTTGGCTGTGCAATTTATGAATGACAACTGGGATGTCAAGAAGTCGATGAAGCGAATCGTGATGTCAGCCACGTATCAACAGTCATCCAAGGTCAGCCCTGAGCTTGTCAAGAAAGACCCGGGAAACCGATTGCTTGCCCGTGGTCCCCGCTTCCGCCTCGATGCAGAAATGCTTCGTGATCAAGCATTATTTGTGAGCGGACTGATGGTTCAGAAATTCGGAGGCGAGAGTGTTAAGCCTCCACAACCGGATGGCCTGTGGTTTGCGGTTGGGTATTCCGGATCAAACACTGTGAGATTCAAGGCGGATACCGGTCCGGATAAAGTTCATCGCCGGACTGTTTACACGTTCATCAAGCGAACAGCTCCGCCACCGCAGATGAATGTTTTCGACGGTCCCTCGCGCGAGTCGTGTACGGTTCGACGTGAACGTACCAACACTCCACTTCAGGCACTTCTGCTCTTTAATGATCCTCAGTACGTTGAGTCTGCGATTGCCTTAGCAGCTCGGTCTATGGATGAAGGGGGAACGGACGAAGTCACCGTCGCCAACTCAATGCTCTGGCACGCCCTCAGCCGAGAACCTTCACCGACGGAAATCGAGTCGCTGGTCCAAGGTTATCAACAGGATGTCAAGCTCTTTGAATCGAATCCAGCTGAAGCTGAGAAACTGATCGCGATTTCATCAACAAAAGTCGCTGAAGGAAAAGAGATTTCGAAACTGGCCGCCTGGACGATGGCCGCGAATTTATTGCTGAATCTCGATGAGGTCGTCACTAAGAATTAGGCGCTTGGAACTAGATGTTTGGGGGCAAGGTTTTGTGTCTTTCCCTCGAAATCTATCACATGTCAACGTAAAACTTCTCCAGGAGAAACGTCTTGATTGATGCCCGACAATTTCTTTCACTGCTCATTTCAGGGTGTACTCTTGGCCTGTTGAGCTTGCTCTGTTGTGTCGCTGTGAATGCCGATGATCGACCCAATATCATTTTCATTCTTGCTGACGATATGGGCTACGGCGATGTTCAGACACTCAATGAGAAATCGAAAATCCCCACGCCCAACTTAAACCAACTTGCAGCTGAAGGGATGACCTTCACTGATGCACACACGCCGTCATCAGTTTGCACTCCCACCCGATATGGAGTCCTCACCGGTCGCTACTGCTGGCGGACCCGGCTGAAAAGTGGTGTACTCAACGGATACGGGGAGCCCCTCATCGAAGATGATCGGAGGACTGTTGCGGAAGCTTTGCGTGCGAGCGGGTACTGGACCGGGATCGTCGGGAAGTGGCATCTAGGATTAGGATTCGCCAAGGATGGCAAAGAATTTGATTTTTCAAAACCGGTTTCGAATGGACCACACACCCACGGATTCGACTACTCGTACATCATTCCAGCCTCACTCGACTTTCCCCCATATGTTTACATTGAAGCAGGGAAAATTACAGAGTTTCCGAAGCTCAGTCAGAATGCACAACGATTCCCCGCATTCCTTCGTCAGGGAGAGCGATCACCAGACTTTGTGATGGAGGATGTCCTCGACAACTTGCGTTCTCATGTGACGGCCCTCATTTCACTTCAGGCAAAAGAAGAGAAACCGTTCTTCATTTACTTCCCACTGACAGCGCCGCACAAACCAGTTTTGCCTCATCCACGATTTCGTGGGAAAACGGATCTTGGTCCATATGGGGACTTTGTCCATCAAGTCGATGACATCGTCGGAGGAGTCGTGAAAGCTGTCGATGGTGCAGGAATCGCTGAGAATACCCTCATTATTTACACGAGTGACAATGGGTCATTCATGTATCAATATGACGGGACGAAAACCGATCACATTCAGGATGAAAAAATCCAGGGGTACAGGGCAGA
The DNA here is from genome assembly GCF_048270125.1 of Thalassoglobus sp. Lineage (NCBI taxonomy): Bacteria > Pseudomonadati > Planctomycetota > Planctomycetia > Planctomycetales > Planctomycetaceae > Thalassoglobus > Thalassoglobus sp. The sequence continues at coordinate 46,061 of NZ_JBLWTN010000038.1, forward strand.
AAACCATCAAGCGAATGGTCCATTTCGTGGAACAAAAGCAGACATCTGGGAAGCGGGACATCGTGTTCCATTCTTCGCTCGCTGGAAAGGGAAGATCGAAGCAGGAAGCAAGTGTGACGAGACGGTCTGCCTGACTGATTTCTTCACAACCGCGACTGAGATCGCCGGCGCGAAGATTACAGATGACGACGCTCCAGACAGCTTCAGCCTGCTCCCATTGCTGAGTGGGAAAGACCTGGCGAGTCCACGACCACCGGTCATTCATCATTCTGTCGGAGGGATGTTTGCAATCCGCGATGGCGATTGGAAACTCGTCCTTGGCAACGGGTCCGGTGGCCGTCAGGCGCCGAAAGGAAAACCGTTCAACAAGCCATATCAGTTGTTCAATCTAGCCAGTGACATCGGCGAAACCACAGACGTGATTGCTCAAAACCCCGAGATCGCCAAACGTCTCGAAGCCGAGTGCGAACGCATCCGAGAATCGGGCACGAGCCGCAACTAGAGCAGTTTGCTCTACCGTGTGCCCGTGAAGAACGCGTTTCATCAGTAAAAGTGCTATTCGCCACGAGGCAGAACCTGCAAACCAATTCGAAAGATGCTCTAGAGCAAACTGCTCTTTAGCGACCGATATTTTTATGGCCTCGAGTTCAAGCCGAACCCTCAGAAGGGACGTCCGAATTCGTCTGTCTTGCCTGAACCCATTTTCCAAGCGGGGCAATCAGCATTGTGTCCAGAATCAATTGCGTTGCGTGGAACATGAGAATCGGAAACGCGGCGAATGGAAGGTTTCGATCTGCGAGAAGATCGGTTGCGATATAAATTCCGATGGCAAGTGTCTTCTGAGATCCCGAGAAGACCGTCGCCACAGTATCTTCTCGTTTGAATTTAAATGCTTTCCCACCAAAGAACGCCAGGACGAGACCTGCCACATGCAGTGCTAAGCAGGAAAACCAGACGAAGAGTATCGGCCCAATCGTCATCCCTGAAGAATCGGACTCTTGAAGTTGCTCGCCCCCTTTCACAGAAGCCCAGAGAACCAGACCCAGAATACAGATTTGGGAAATCGATCCGAACAATGTTTTTCGTGTATCTGCAACCATCTTTAAAAGTGGGGAGATTCGAGCGACTTGCCCCAACGCAATCGGGAGCAGGGCAGTATAGAAGAGTCGCTCGATCATCTTCATCGTATCGAGCGTGACCCCATCACCCAGAGACTGGCTGAGCCAGAATGGTGTGATTAAAAAGCAGAACCCGTTGGTGAGGATCGTACAGAGCAATGAGACGGCATCATTTCCATGTGCCTTTCTGGCCCAAACCGAAGCTGATGCCATTGTGCTCGGGACACTGGTCGTGATGATCAACCCTGCTGCAAAATCCGGAGTGAGCTGCAATTTCGAAAGTGGAATCGCAATCAATGGAAGTGCCATGAAGTTCACAAGGCAAGCCCAAGTGACAGGGGCGGGAGCTTTAACGGCAGCTGTCAATTTTCTAATGTCGAGTGTGACCGACATTAGAAAAAGAATGAATGCGACGGTGTACCGGTTCGCCTGTCCCATGAAGTTCGAGGAGAATGCTTCGATTCGTTCCACCGGGATGATGATGCCCAGGAGCAGCCCCAAAGGAATGATGAGAATTAAACTCGTGAGAAACCAGCGTTTTCTGAGGAAATCAATCATACGTTTTCGTTGGTCTCGGATCGGTTGGTGCTCATCATGGAATCCGATTCGTTTTTCGTTCTGCCTCGTGGCGAGCAGTTTATGAAGTAATGAAAGTGACCTTTACGGGCACGACAGGCATGAATAATTTCTAAAGCTGGAAGTGAATAGCTCGTTCGGTTTTAAGAGAACGACTTATTCACTTGGCGCTTGTGGGTTGTCCGCCGATTTAAAGAGTTGTTCCCAGCGCTGAATCAGATAAGCATATCGAAGTGAGGGATTGTCTCGGTTCGCAGCTTTGAGTGTCGCAAGTGCATCCTCAAAATCTTCAGAGACAATTTGTGCAATCATTTTAAGATCGGTCGCTGAGTGTCGCATCTCTTTCAGTGGGACAAGCTGGGTGCGTGATTGCCGAGCAGTGGCAACAAACCGGTCCAACGTATCGATTGCGACACTGGTCTTGTGGATATCAAGTTGGGATTCACCAGCCCACAAGGCAGCGTAGTTGGCAGCCTCCTCATTCAAAATTGTTGCGTTCGTCCGGTATGCACTCAAGATTGGACCAAAATGCTTCAAGGCTGATCGGTGATTTCCTTGAAGCTGTTCGATGCGAACCGCGTGCAATGTCGTGTCGGCAGCTTGGACGGTTGGTGCTTGTGCTTGCGGATCCCGGACAAGTTTTTGGGACTGTTCGTCATAGATCATGCTCACTTTCTTGAGCTGCGGACCAGCGAAAATCTGAACCTGCAAAGCGTACGCGCTGTCTGGGTCCTGCTTTGCCAACTCGAGTGCTGATAGCTGCTCGTACGGAAACTTCCAGATTTGAATTTGTTCACTCTGCCAAAGCTGATTCTTTTTCCCAGCTGCGATGGTGCGTTGCTGGACAGAAGCATTTGGTCGCAAGGCATTCTCCCCTAAGCCGTCGTAGAGAGCGATCGGGAGTAATGGGTCGAGCATGTATTGCAACTCAGCCATTCGTCTCGACCATAAACTCGGCGTGCCGATGATGCTTACGCTGAATTCAGCAAAGTCTTCCTTGGTGAGAGGATATTTCAAATCGGAAGAGTCGAGTGCACGTAATGCAGCCCCATCTTTTTTGATTTCAGCAAGTGTTGCCGGCAGAGTCGGGAATGGAGTAGTTTGCTCACCGCTCAAGCTCGGAATTGGCAGGCCGAGCTTCGGATCGAAGAGTAACACCTCACCCTTCGCCGTTTGGACACCGACAACCCAGTAGCCAGGATTGCTGGTTGGCGTGATAATGAAGCTATCCATTCGCAGTGGTCGCAGTAACGTCGCGAAAGTCCAGGCTCGGTGTTCTGCTGTTCCTTGTCCCCAGACAAGTGCTTCATACGGAGTTTTAGGAAGAGTGTTTGATGCCTCATCCATTAGCATGATATGGCGTGTCACATACTGAAACAGATCCACGGCCTGTTCTGTCTCGTCAGGCATGTTCGCGCAAACATGCTTTGTAATCTGATCCGCCAAGAGACAAAGGCGGACATGTGCAGCGTCTTCCGGTAGGAACCGTGGCGCAGATGTACGAGTGAAGATCTCGTCGCTGAGCAACTCTCGTTGGGTGTTTTCGTCTTGCGTCAGTTTTACGTCAATCTCTTGACCGCACTTTGAGAACCAACGATTCAATTCTATTGCGAGATCTGCAGAGTCGGAATCGATACCCAAGCGACCCGGCTGCAATCCGTTGAGAAGGCGAGAAAGATCGCGAATGCATTCAGAATCTTCATTCTTGCTGGTGAGCTCTTTGTTCTTGCTGCCACCATTCTCTGAATCAGCCGGTTTATCCCTGCTCGGAGGGATCATCAAGACTGCCAAAACAGCCAATGCAATAACGGTCCCCAGTATTCGAGCGGGGAGGCCGGACCAGAAGGGTCGATTTGGAGTAGACATGATACAACCTCAATGAAATAGATTCGCTATAAAATGAATGATCGAATATTCGTAGAAGGAGTGTGTTCACCGAGCGGAAGATCAGGTTGAAGATCGTAATAGGCCAATCACGTAAGGATCTCTTCCGATTCTGAACAATCTTCAACTCTGAAGATGGAACAGTCATTCTCGTCGATGTGTAGTACAAAATGATACGAAGACAAAGGGGGCAGTATAGAGATGAATTCAGCGATTCGCCCCTCCGCTAGGCAATTTCATGCCAAGGAGTACAAACATTCCACTCATCATAGAACAAATTGTAGCGAGCGATCATGGAGAGTTGTGTGATGCAGGACCTGGTGTGAGAGGAGTTCTGTTGAAGTGCTCCAAGTAATGATTGACGCAGAGAATCAAAATAGAAGGGTATAGGTTCTCAGTATGAAATGAACAGTGGGCGCACAAAAACACCCCGGTGATCATGAAGACCACCGGGGTGTTTAATGTTTTGAACTGACT
>NZ_JBLWTN010000039.1:0-44903 GCF_048270125.1 Thalassoglobus sp.
ACCGAATACGTTGACGGTTGGATGCAGTAAGGCCCATTGATTTACAGTTCACTCCAACCATAATATAACTGGAAATTTGCCCTCAAACAAAACACACCAGCCTCAATCTGGTCCGCACAGCGGACCCTACTGTCCCTGCGTTTAGCCATGGCGTTTCGGTTCCCGCAACCGCGCGAACCGTCTACGTTGGTGGCCAGAACGCGACTGACGCTGATGGCGTACTCGTTGGTGAGAATGATCTGTTTGCCCAAACGGTCAAAACGTTAGAGAATCTCCAAGCCGTTCTGGAAGACGCCGACGCAACCCTGCACGATGTGGTGAAATGGTCGGTCCTCGTCATCGAGGGCCAATCTGCAATGGATGGCCTTCGGGCATTTGGCTCTGTTTGGGGCAACCACCCGAATCCGCCTGCAATCACGGTGGCGTTCGTTTCGGGGCTGGCGATCCCCGGTGCATTAGTAGAAATCGAAGCCGTCGCCGTCGTCGAAGCGAAAGTAGGGTCTGCTATGCGGACCGAATACGTTGACGGTTGGATGCAGTAAGGCCCATTGATTTACAGTTCACTCCAACCATAATATAACTGGAAATTTGCCCTCAAATAAAACACACCAGCCTCAATCTGGTCCGCACAGCAGACCCTACTGTCCCTTCGGAGACTTTTAAGTGTCCAACCACACACGGGGTGCTACTCCGTAGCTGCGGGAGTTGGGTTGAGGATCATTCCCTGGTTCTTGCCGGGTAATGAACCGATGGAGCGGATCATTTCAAGGATCGAGGACTCTTCCCAATTGTCTTCGTTGACTCGCATGGAGAGTAGGACTTCTCCGTTTTTTCCGGGGAAGGCTCCTTCGACAAGGTGATACTTTTTGCGTGTGGGGGGATCTTGGCCGACTTCAAAAACGAAGAGGACTTCTTCTCCCTGAACATCGATCGGGAGACGAACCGTTTTCGATTCGTCCACAACAAGCGGCGTCCCTCCGCCCCCTTTTTCCATTAACGTTTTTCGAATGTGTCGTTGAACGTCCTCATCGGACCGGAACTGGCTGTTGATTTCAATCAGCGTCAACAATCCATCGCCTGCAAACCGTTCATAATAGACCCCTCGAATGCTCATCAAATAGGCTGCGTTAAGTTCAATGGTTCCCTTCGGTTGGTAGCTGTCAGGGATGTGGATCTCAACAATTTCTTGAGTCAGTTGCATGGCCCGGTCGGGATCTTCATAGATCTCCGGTCGAAACCACCACATTGCGCCGCTACATGCGCAGCAGAAGAAGAGCAGAATCGCTGAGACAAACCCGGCGACCAGTACCAGCATCGGGTGAGTGGGGCGGTCCTTCTCACTCTCTTCTGCAGCCAGCATTTTCTTACTGGTCAGTGGCTCCTTCTTGTCTGCCATGGTTTCCTTAATTTAAGAGCTGTTTTTAGAACCAGTCCGGAAACTTGTGGAATAGTCGTTGTTCTCAATGTTTGAGACAGCGAATTCAAGTTTCAGGATCTGTTCTAGAAATGATGTACGCGTTCTGCCTCGTGGAAATGAGCGATATTCTACATCAAAAGCACTCTCCTGGGGCACACGAAATATGTAAGTGTTCTAGAGGGGAATCTCCAGTTGCGACGCTGGAGCCGTTAATTGATCACGATGTGCTTTAACAAGCTTTTCGATTTTCGAAAGGATCTCAGGGTACTTTTCGTTCAAGTTGAAACGCTCACTGGGATCATGATGGAGGTTGTACAGCAGCGGGACTTCGTGCTTCTCACGTTTTCGGGCATCGGCACCATAAGCGCCCTGTGTGTAATAGTGTGCTTTCCATTCCTGATACCGCACCGCCATCAACTCTGTGCCACGATAATAGTACATAGTTTCGCGAGGGCTTTTCCCTTCACCGAAAAGAACGGGCGAGATATCGAGACCATCGACGATCCGGTCATCTGGGACTTTTCCGCCTGCCAGAGTGATGAATGTTGTATACAGGTCCATTGTACTTGCAAGTTCCAATGAGACCTGACCGGCAGCGATTTTCCCCGGCCACCAGGCGATTCCCGGCTCTCTCATCCCACCTTCCCAGGTACAGCCTTTTCCATCCTTGAGGAGTCCGGCTGTTCCGCCATGCTCATTAAAGATCAGCCATGGGCCATTATCACTTGTGAAAAAGACACAGGTGTTTTCGGCGAGTCCTTCGTCTTGCAGTGTTTTTAAAACCTGACCGACGGACCAGTCAATTTCTTCAATCACATCACCATACAGTCCACGGGCACTGTGGTTTTCGAACTCCTTGCCGCGAAACAACGGGATATGAGGAAGTGAGTGTGGCAGATACACGAAGAATGGCTGCTCTTTATTTTTCTTGATGAAGTCGACAGCGTGTTCGGTGTAACGCCGAGTGATCGTTGTTTGATCTGCAGGACGTTCTACGACTTCAAGATCCTGAAGGATGGGGACATTCCAGTATTCGACCTTTGGTTCAAGAAAAGCGGTCCGTCCCTTTGGAGCAGCGTCATTCAGGCGATCCATATCATTGGAATACGGAATACCGAAGTAAGTGTCGAACCCATTGTTCGTTGGCAGAAACTGTGGCAGGTGCCCAAGATGCCATTTTCCGAAACAGCCTGTCGCGTAGCCCGCTTCCTTGAGAGATTCAGCGAGTGTCACTTCCGATGCAGGAATTCCGCCACCTGAGTTCGGAAAGAGAACTCGTCGTTTGTCGCTGCACATTCCGTTTCGAATCGGAAGTCGCCCGGTGAGCAAAGCGGCCCGGCTCGGCGTGCAAACTGATGATGCGGAATAGAATTGCGTGAATCGCATCCCTTCCGCAGCCATACGATCCAGATTCGGCGTTCGAATCGTCGGGTTCCCGTAACAGCCGAGGTCACCATACCCGAGGTCGTCAGCGAAGATAATGACAAAATTAGGCTGGTCAGCTCCCTTCGCCGACACCGAAGTGAGTTGTGTGCTCAGAATAACACACAAAAAACCGAGGAGAATACGATTCATCTTGAGCAGATCCTTATTTTGATTAGAGGTGGTCCTGAAACTTGAAATTGCTCTCTCAAACGTTGAGAAAAGCGACGATCTCAGAGGTTTTCGGACTGGTTCTAGTTAAGATCTGCATCATGAATGGAATCGACTTCAGAGTCAATCAGCAGGCTGCGGGCTGATTGACTCGTCGAGCCACGAAAAGTTCAATCCTCTTAGAGCGGCTTGCTCTACCGTGTGCCCGTGAAGAACGCATTTCTTTAGAACTGATCCTGAAACTTGAAATTGCTCTCTCAAACGTTGAGGAAAGCGGCTATTCCAGAGGTTTTCGGACTGGTTCTATTAAAAATGCTGTTCGCCACGAAGCAGAACCTGCAAACCAATTCGAAAGAGGCTCTAAGCTGGGGAGAGTTGGTGCTCTGCCCAAAGTGCTGCTCCTAGCACGCCGGCGTCATCTTCGAGTTTTGCCGCGACGACTTCAAAACTGTCTCGGTAAGCTGGCATGACACGTTTGTTTGCTGAGCGTTGAACTTGGGGCACGAACAGTTCTGGCATCGCTTCGACCAAGCCACCACCTAGAACGACCATTTCTGGGCCGATCAGGTTCACAGCACTGGCGACAGCAATACCGATGTAGCGGGCAGCTTCGGAGATAATATCCTCGACCGCCTGGTCACCTTTTTGGATCGAAGATGACAACGCTCCACTGCGGATTTTGGAGAGATCAACGCCGGAGTTGTCTAAGAGGTTCGGGGCATCTCCACGGTAGGCGGTTCTTGCAGCTTGTGCAGCAATCGCAAGTCGACTCGCGACTGATTCCAGACACCCACGTTGCCCACACCCGCAGCGTGGACCGTTTGACATCACCTGAATGTGACCAATTTCAAAAGCGGAGATGCGCGAGCCGCGCAGAATTTCTCCCCGATAAATACATCCGCCGCCGATTCCTGTTCCAGCAAAGACAGCGATTGCTGTTCGAGTTCCTTTCGCAGCTCCGACTCTGTACTCGGCGTATGTCCCTGCATCGACATCATTCAGAACGGCAACGGGGCAACCCAGTTCTTTGGAAACCTGCTCTTGAAGTCGAACCTCTTCCCATCCCAGGTTGGGGAGATCAAGCAGGACACCTTTCTCCATATCGATTGGGCCGGGACAGCCAATCCCGATTCCCTTGAGTTGTTTCGGCGTGAGGTCCGCTTTTTTCAATGCATCCTGAATCGTCTCGATGATTCTGTCGACGCCCTGTTTGGCGCTTGTTCCTGGTTTAGTCCGTTTCTTTTCCTTGGCGAGGACTTTCCAGTCAGCGTCATAGATCTGGGCGAGCATCTTTGTGCCACCTAAATCGAAACCCATCCAGTATTTTAACTCATTGTCTGAAGTCATTGTTCCTCATTAACACGGTTGTCCCTGAAGGTTCAGGGGAGAGCGCGGGTTTGCCGTACTCGAATCACTATCGATGAAAACGGTCGATTCAAGGTCTCAGGGGCAGAGCTTATCAGTGATGCCAATTAATCATCACTTCAATTCCCTTCAACGTCAAATCCAGATTGAATCCGTTCTCTAAAGTGGGGACATGTGTGAAAAGAAAATCGTAAGCAGGCTCGACTTGCGATTGACGGTAGCTTGCATAGTACAGGAGATGATTACAGACGTACCGCCCGGCATTTCTGCTGAGTTCAGTAGGGACTCCATCTCTGAGTAATTCTCTGGCCAGAAATTCAAGATCAAGACGATTGGCAATTTCCGGTGGGCCATCTGCCACAATGGGTTTGTTCTGGCGGAGTTCGCCCGCGTTGTCCTGAATTGAAGCATCGTCCAGGTTCACACCCAGCGTTTCGAGCCGCAGAGTGCTCTGATGTCTACCAACGCCGAACGAGAGGACTAGAGATGGTTGAATTTCTGAAATGAGTCGATCGAAGATTTTTTCGACTCCTCGATACTCAACCGGGACAAGTTCTGAAACCAACTCGACTCCGTTCACAGTAATGACATCGTTTCTGATCGCGTCCACCAATTGTTGAGTCGGGTTGATGGGACAGCCCGGGAATGGTGGGAATCCGGTGATCAGGACTCTCATGGCAACTGCTTTGAATCAGGAGATTAGCTTTCAAGCCCTCTTTTCCGGGGCATCTTAAGCGTCTGGTTAAAATTGAAGGCAACTCTCGCCATCAGATCGAAACTTTCCCGGGAATTCGGGCTCACCTTGTTGACGCCCCCGATCATCTCGGAATAATGTCGATAAAGTTGAGATTTCCAGGAAGAGTCAACGCAAAACGCGACGACACCCTGTCAACACGATACTCAATGGATCGTGTGAATCATACAGTTTCATGCGATCTTGAGTGATGAATGTCATGTGTGATCAGAATTTGTGCATGCTTGTGGGCGTGCAACTGAATGAGAGCAACAAGACATTTTAGCATTGATGAACGATTCGCCCCTATCCGGAAACTTCCATCACAAAGAATTTCCTCAGTGTTTGAGAAAGGAAATTCAGGTTTTTGGATCAGCTCTTAGTGAGTTTGAGAAATGACATCTGCGACAAAAAGTGTTCCTGACGAACAGGGGCGATTTGGAGAATTTGGACGTCGATTCGTCCCGGAAACTCTGATGGCTGCTCTTGATCAATTGTCTGAAGAGTATGAGCGAGCAAAAAAAGACCCCGACTTTCAGTCTCAACTCGATCATCTGTTGAAGACATACGTGGGACGTGCCAGTCCGCTTTACTTCGCTGAGAGACTGACCGAACACTGCGGCGGCGCGAAAATTTTCTTCAAGCGAGAAGATCTCAACCATACCGGAGCACACAAAATCAACAATACCATCGGGCAAGCGTTACTGACGCTCCGCATGGGGAAAAAACGTGTCATCGCTGAGACCGGCGCCGGACAGCACGGTGTTGCGACAGCCACGGCATGTGCCCGGTTTGGGCTCGACTGTGTTGTCTATATGGGAGAAGAAGATATTCGACGCCAGAAGTTGAATGTCTTCCTGATGCGCAACATGGGGGCTGAGGTCCGCGGAGTTTCATCAGGTTCGAAGACGCTCCGGGATGCAATTAACGAAGCGATGCGAGACTGGATGGGGAGTGTTGACTCGACACATTATATCCTTGGCTCTGTTGTTGGACCGCATCCGTTTCCGATGATCGTTCGAGACTTTCAGTCAGTGATTGGAAAAGAGACCCGCGAACAGTGCATCGAATCGCTCGACCGACTCCCGGATGAAATTGTCGCCTGCGTTGGTGGTGGATCAAACGCAGCGGGGATGTTTTATCCGTTCATTGAAGACTACGACGTGAAGTTGACTGGAGTTGAAGCGGGCGGTCGAGGTCCAAATCCCGGCGACCATGCGAGCACGCTGACTTATGGGGCTCCTGGTATTTTGCACGGCAGCTACAGCTACGTGATGCAGAATGAAGATGGACAAACGGAGGACGTTCACTCGATCTCGGCAGGGTTGGACTATCCGGGAGTCGGCCCAGAGCACAGCTACTGGAAAGATTCCGGTCGCGTTCAGTATACCATCGCCAAAGATTACGAAGCGCTGGAGACCTTCCAATTGGTTGCAAAGCTGGAGGGAATCCTGCCCGCTATCGAAAGTTCACATGCTGTGGCACATGCCATGAAAGCTGCAAAGGAAAGATCAAAAGACGAAGTTGTTGTCGTCTGCCTGTCTGGTCGTGGTGACAAAGACATCAACGAAGTTGCCCGGCTTACAGAATTGGATGTTTAGAGTATCTTTCGAATTGGTTTGCAGAATCTGCCTCGTGGCGAACAGCATTTTTCTTAGAGAAATGCGTTCTTCACGGGCACACGGTAGAGCAAACTGCTCTAGAGTATTTCCAATACTTCTCGTGCCGGCGAAGATCGTAAGCGCTCGCCGTGAAGCGGAACGAGAAGACCAATATTGGATTGACCTTCATTTGCAGCATTTAGTTGAAGATTTATTCGCTCTAACAAAATTTGACCAAGAGATCGAAAGTCGTATAAGTCACCACGATTTCAACACTCTTGTCAGAGCTTCTTAGACGACGTTCATTGGTATTGGCTCATCGGTTTTCGATGTTGGGAGTGTTTTGTGGGATCTCGAATATCTGAAGTCTTTGCGACGTTGAAGCAAGACAAAAAAATGGCATTTATGCCTTTCATCACAGCTGGCGATCCTGATCTGGCTGGGACTCAAGAGGTTTTGAAGAGCTTGGCAGCCGCCCAGGTTGACCTCATCGAAATTGGATTTCCGTACAGCGATCCGATTGCCGATGGCCCAGTGATTCAAGCGTCATACACTCGCGCACTCGGCGCCAAGGTTACGGTCCACGCGATTTTTGATTCCATTTCAGAATTAAAGGATGAAGGCCTTCCTCCGCTGGTCGCAATGGTCAGTTACGCGATTGTCTTTCGGGTTGGGCTCGATTCGTTTCTGGAGCAGTGTGCCGAATCAGGAGTTTCAGGGCTGATTATTCCTGATCTTCCCGGTGCGGAGGCGAAAGAGGTCTTCGAGGCTGTGACATCAAAGGGGCTTGATCTCATTCAACTTGTCGCTCCAACCACTCCGCGCGAGCGTGTGAAGCAAATTCTCGAATGCTGCTCCGGATTTGTGTATTGCATTGCCGTTGCCGGAACGACTGGGGAAAGACGTGAAGTTGCTGATGCGTTGCTGCATCAGTTGAAATGGTTGCGAGAAGAGACTGATTTGCCGTTGGCTGTCGGATTTGGGATCAGTCAGCCGGAGCATGTTGAGCCACTGCGCGGCTTGGCAGAAGGGGTCATCGTTGGTTCGGCACTGGTTCGAGAATTCCAAAAAGTTGCGGATGGAGAGATTCCCGCTGACAAACTTGGAGAAGCGATCTCTGCATTCTCAAACAAAATGGTCGAAGCAGCACACGCGACGAAGCAGTAATCGCTTGGTAGAAAGTGCAAAGAGGGCTCGGATTCCTTGAAATAGTTGCAAAGAATCGATGAGAGGAGTTCGATGCCGATTTGGACAGAAATGCTCTTACTCCAGTCTTTGCAAGGGCTTGTTGCATTCCTGAAGAAATTTGAACTTGAATTGGCACGTGGAATGCAATGACTTATTTTGGTGACTGAGTTGCTTCGGCCTGAGAAACCGAAGCTGGGGGATTGAGACCCACCTCGTGAGAAAGGGTGAGTTAATATCTGAATCACCTACCATGAATGCATAAAGGCCGAGCGATGTGAGATACCGCTCGGCCTTTTTTGCGTTGATAGGTTTGAGTTGAACTCTTTGCCCTGTTCGCTTCTGGAAAGAAGTACGTCTGAAAAAAGTTAGTCTTGCTCAACCGAAGACGATTCTTCATTGAGAGATTGAATTTGATCGCGTAATTCCGCTGCCTGCTCGTAGGCTTCTTCTTCGATGGCCAATTTGAGCTCGTTCTTCAAGCGGATCAGTTCGTACTGCTTGCGGCTCTCTTCCGAGACTTTTGGTGGGATTTTCCCCACGTGCTGAGTTTCGCCGTGGTGAATACTTTCCAGTAACGGGATCAGCTCATCATGAAAGTGCTGGTAGTCATGCGGGCAGCCCAGGCGTCCCTGGCTGCGAAAGAGTTTATATGTCATCCCGCATTTTGGGCACGCTTCGGAAGTCGACTCGACGGGACTGTCCGAAGCGATACTTCCGATCGGTCCGATGGAGAGGGGATCTTCCAGGTCATCAGGAATTCCACCAACGTCGACCGTGTTGAGATATTCGCCCACACACTGATCACATAAGTGCAGTGCAACGGTTTTGCCGTTTTTGATTTCCGTAATATGGTGAGTGGCCTGCTTGTTGCAGCGGAGGCACTTTTTCATCGGAGTCCCAATTATTTTGGATGGTGAAGAGACCGCGCTGCGGCTGGAGATGACATCTCAGCTTCGGCACTGCTACCCATCTCAATTCTATTCAGCTGGAGTATCAAGTCAATCGGTACCGGATCTGTCGAGAAAAGGCCAGATGACCGACAGTTTAAGAAACGTAGGTCGCAATTCGATTGAAAAACGGTCTCTGACTCTCGCTCACCTCTTCGACAATCCATAAGATGTTGATACAGATTTTCTTCTCAGGCAGCGACGATGCATTACCACCCTTCATTTGAACAACTTGTCGGGCGAGTGGGGAACGCTGGATTCATTCCAGTGTACCGCAAGCTTTATAGTGATACATTGACTCCCGTTACGGCATTCTGCAAAGCCAATTGGTCGGGACAATCGTTTCTCTTCGAAAGTGTCGTCGGTGGTGAAAAAGTCGGCAGATACAGCTTTCTAGGAGGTGATCCGTTTCTGCGAATCGACGCTTACGGCAATGAGGTCGAAATCACTCGAGATGGTCAGACCGAAAAGAAAACCGTCGACGATCCACTTGTCACCTTGGGCGACTGGATCGACCAGTTTTCATCGGCCCCGCACCCGGATTTACCCCGTTTTGTCGGGGGAGCCGTTGGGTATGCCGGGTATGATGTCGTTCGATACACCGAGAATTTGCCCAATCCACCCGAAGATGATCGGAAGTTACCGGACTTTTCGTTCGCGTTTTACGATTCGATGATCATCTTCGATCATATTGAGAAGACAACGCTTGTTGTCGCTCAAGTTCCCACAGACACGGGAGACTTAAGAGGTGAGTACGACCGGGCATGTTCGCAAGTTGATGACCTCTGTGCTCGCCTGCAATCACCTCAGCGAATTCTTTCGTTGACTGATGTCTCACCAGATCCTCCCATGAGCCAGTCGTGGAAGTCGAACTTTTCTCAAGAAGAATATGAGCAAGCTGTCGAAAGCTGCAAAGAATACATCAAAGCCGGCGATATTTTTCAGGTGGTTATCAGCCAACGCCTCGAAGTCGAAACATCAGCGACACCCCTTGAAATTTACCGGGCACTGCGGGTTGTGAATCCGAGCCCGTTCATGTTCCTGCTGCAAACTCCCGGAGCGACTCTCGTTGGAAGTTCCCCAGAAATCATGGTCCGTGTCGAGGATGGAGAAACGACCATTCGTCCTCTCGCAGGGACACGAAAACGTGGAGAAACCGAGGAAGAAGACCGGGCACTTGCTGAAGAATTATTGTCTGACCCCAAGGAGCGGGCTGAGCACGTCATGCTTGTCGACCTGGCTCGTAATGATGTTGGTCGCATAGCGAAATACAACTCCGTCACTCTGAGCGATGTGATGGTTGTCGAGAAGTACAGCCATGTGATGCACATCACATCAAATGTCAAAGGCCAGCTGAGAGAAGGTTTGACCTGCCTTGATGCTCTTCGCGCAGGTCTGCCAGCCGGGACAGTTTCCGGGGCTCCCAAAGTGCGGGCCATGGAAATCATTGATGAGTTGGAAAAGCATCGACGCGGTCCCTATGCCGGAGCAGTCGGATATATTGACTATACAGGCGACATGGACACCTGTATCGCTCTTCGAACGATGGTCATGATCGGGAATAAAGCGTATGTCCAAGCTGGGGCAGGAATTGTGGCCGATAGCGTTCCCTCAGAGGAATATCATGAGACCCTCAACAAAGCCAAGGGGCTTTTGAAAGCCATTGCCGTCGCTGAGGCGTCAAAATAGTCGCTCAAAATCAGCGATTCACGGGACCTCTCAAGTGTCCGATTTGGTGTCTGGTTTATTGATTTTTTTGCGAATTGGCGATCTTAACACCTTCAGCTTGGCAGAACTTGCCGATCTGCGTGTTCGGAATGGCGTAAACTGATTCGAATCTTGACCATTCGTCTTCTTTCTCACTACAAGCCCCGATGCTTGGGCTTTTCTCAAGTGAAATTGACCTACCGCGGCTCGGAATTCTCCGAAAAATCCGCAAATCCCTGACTTCAGCCTTCCAATCCTCAGTTCCGGTCCAGTCGGCACAATCGGCTGCCGATAATTGATATGACCGGTACTACCGGATCAACTGGAAGAACGTATTTACCTGCAATACTTGGCACAATCGTCGTACTACGGATGGCGACGAGATGGCCACGGTCTCAGCTTTTGGGGCAGACAATGACGTCGCGCAAACCCTACCTCTTCGGATTGCTATTTCTCTTGTTCTTACCTTCCCTGTCTCATGGGCAGGTCGGTTACACCACGGACGAACAGGTCACGGGTGATGCCAGCGGAACGCTCTATTCCGCAGTCGTCCCACTCGCATTTCCGCGGAGTTACATCTTCGCGAGAGGTGATTTTGGTGACCGTCCAGGTGTTTTGGACAACTACTTCGCAACTGGTGGGTTCATGCCCATGCAGTTCCACGGACCTGACGAAGTCTTCTATCTAGAAGGCCAGGTCTGGTTGACGGAGCAGAACGAGAAATCCCTCGTCGGAGGTAACTTCGGTGTTGGTAATCGTTGGCTGATCAGAGACTTCTCACAGATGGTCGGTATCAATGCCTTCCTCGCCTGGGACCAAAAAGGTTCAGGGAACAACTACGACGGTGCGGGCGTCGGAGTGGAATGGCTCAGCGATTACCTCGGGGTCACAGCCAACGCTTACATCCCTTGGAATCGACGGGTCAACAAGTTTGGGAATGCGACACCCATTAAGGAAATGACTCACTTCACCGGGTCCAACCTGGCTTATGTCACCCTGCAGCCTGTCGAAGAACAGCTCCTTGGAGCAGACTTCGAAATCGGCTCAGCCATTCCGCGTGCGGAGTGGCTATCGCTGTTTGGTGGAGCTTATTACTTCGATGCTAAACAAGGAAATGATTTCTCCGGAATCAGCGGTCGAGCTCAACTCGACTTCACGAGCGCGATCGTGAACCTCGCTGTGACCGACGATGACCGATTCGGAACCAGTGTGAACCTCACTGGTGAGTTGCGACTTGGCGATGGTCCACTCGACTTCACTCCTCGATATCGGACTCTCGACAACCAAATGTTTGATCGTGCACGACGTCAGGCACGTATCCAAACTTTGCAGTACATCGCACAAGGCGAAGAAATTGCTATCAATCCTGCGAACGGATTGCCCTTTGAATTCATCCATGTTGATAACACAGCTGCTCCTGGCGGAGACGGGACATTCGAAAGTCGATTCAATCAACTTGACGATGCCAGCAATATGCCGACGGCTGATATCATCCTGGCATACAGCGGAAATACCGAGCACGGCGGACCGCATCTTAATGCGAACGGTGGTCTAGTTCTCGAAGACAATCAAATTGTTCTCGGAGAAGGCTACAACTTCTTACTGGAAACAGCGAACTTCCCCGGACTTCCTTGCCCATTGCCAGACTTTGCAATTGGTGCAACCGACAACCCGTACATCGCCGGAAACGCTGGTGCTGATCTGATTACCCTGGCGAACAACAACCAGATTCTCGGATTGAACATGCTTGCTCCGACTGGTGGGAATGCCATCGTTGGTACGGACATCACAAACACTGTCATCGACGAAATCAATCGTGATGTCATCTTCGGTGTTGAAAACACAGGTGCCGGTGGTGGAATTCTGCTGACCAACATTGGTGGAACTGCAGACATCACCAATATCGGGTTCGATATCACTGACCCGGCTGCCGCAGGCGGAATCGTTATCAACAACACAGATACTGCAGACCTGACTCTGACGATCAACAACGATCTGATGAAATTCCCAGGCTTAGTCGTGATGGGTGGTCAAACAGGAATTGGAATCGCAGCAGACAACTCAAATATTGCTGCTGATATCGACAACATCAACAACAGTGACAGTGAAACGGGAATTGCGATTGTAGGCCGCAATGCTGCGAACATCACAGCGGTTGTCGACAACAGTAACTTCACCGATTCAACTGGCGATGGATTGAATGTTGACCTCGACATGTCCACCGCGACTGCGATGTTCACGAATGGTTCATTCGACAATTCTGGTGACGCTGCTGGCGACAACGCGATTGATGTGACTCTCACGGATAATTCCGTATTCAACCTGGGATTGACGAACATCACAGGCGACAATGCGTTTGATGACGGAATCTTCGGAAGCATTGATGACGGTTCACAGCTGACAATCGTGGCCAACGATACATCCTTCTCAGGTGCACAAAATGGAGACGGACTTGATATCGATGCCACGATGGGTTCAATCTTTAGCGGGTCATTCATCAATGGCTCCTTTGCTGATGCTGGTGGCAACGGAATTTCACTCGACTTCGATGGTATGGGAACCACAGGTGTTCTGACTCTCGACAATGTTCCGCTTGATAACGCAGGGTTGAATGCTCTGGAAGTGATCGCGGACAACAACGCTGTTGTGACTGTCACAGGAGACGGAATTTCCGGATCTGGTGCGGGTGAGGATGGAATTCACCTCGACGCTGACAACACTGCGACAATTGGTGTCGTCTTGACAAACACTGGATCGTTCGCAGGTGCGGGCAATGATGGTGTTGATCTGACCAACGACAATGGTGGTCGTATCATTCTGAATGCAACTGGCGAAATGGGAATGCCAATCGACTTCAGTGGTGCCACCACTGGAAACGGATTGATCTCAACAGCCAACGGGTTAGGAACTCGTACTGATATCGATCTCGTATCAGGTGCGAACTTTGACAACGCTGCTATCGACGCAATTAACATCAGTTCAAATGCTGGTGCTTTTACCACACTTGATGGAACGATGATCTCAGGTGCTAATGCTGGAGATGACGGAATTCAGCTCAGCAGCAATGCTGGAAGAATTGATGTCAACATCACGCAAGCTGGCTCCTTCGCAAATGCAGGTCAGGCAGGTGGTGGAACTGGAGATGGAATTGACATCTTCAACGAAGCTGGTGGAAGAATCACTCTCAACCTGGCGGGTGATGGCGGCAGCATTATCGACTTCAGCGGAGCGGAACAAAACGGACTCGTTTCGAATACCGATGGCGATGGGACTGTGACGGGCATCAACTTGTCAACAGGAGCCATGTTCGATAACGCCGGTGAGGATGCAATCAATCTCACCAGCACCGACTTGGGCATCACTCAACTTGTTGGAAGCATGGTTTCTGGATCAAATGCTGGTGACGATGGGATTGATCTGAACAACGATGGTGGAATGATCAACCTCCAACTCACAAACACTGGCTCATTTGCAAATGCTGGTCAGAATCTGCTGGGTGGAGGCGATGGAATCGATTCCGTCAATGACAACGGCGGAGTGACAGCGATCAATATCTCTGGAGCCGGCGGGATGCCTGTTGACTTCAGTGGTGCAGAATTGGATGGACTCTACTCCTCGACTGGCTTAAATGCCTCGACGGACATCGATTTCAACACTGGGGCGATGTTTGACAATGCTGGCAATCATGCAATTCATCTCGAAGCCAACGATGCCGCTGGTGTAAGCCTGACCGGAGACAATGTTTCTGGCTCAATGGCTGGCAGCCATGGAATTCTCATCAACGCTGAGAACTCTGCTGGCGTCGTGAGCACTGGAGTAGACGTGAATCTCACCAACACAGGTTCCTTCGCAGGAGCAGGTGGCGATGGCCTTCAATTCAACGGTACAGACGGTGCTGATATCAACATCAACATCGCTGGCACAGCTATGACTCCTGCTGACTTCAGCGGGGCTGCGGTCCGAGGAGTGAACGGGAATCTTGATGCCTCTATGGGTATCTTGACGCTCACCAACACCAACTTTAATGGACCACTCGGTAGCGATGGCATGTTCATCGATGCCAACAACGATTCTGTCTTTGTCGGAACAATCACCGACTCGACCTTCAACGACGCCACAATGGGTGACGGAATTGAAGTCAACATGGATGGATCAGCAGGAATGTTGACCCTGACCAATGTTGATGCCAACAACGCCGGTGACAACGGGCTCATGCTTCGAGCCGATGACACTCTGGCACTTGGCAGTTCGACGCTCGATGTGAATCTGAACAATGTGAACCTCAACAGTGCAACTTCGGACGCGATCAATGTGATTGCCATGGATGGCGGATACATTGATATCGATGGCACCGATGTCGACGGCATGGACGCCGGAGACATGGGTGTCCAACTCAGTGCTATTGCGAGTCGTATCGACTTCACACTGAACAGCACCGGGACAAACAACTTCACAAACTCTGGCGATACCGGTTTGGTCTTCAACGGATCAAACATGGCCACCATCAATGTGAATGTTTCGGACACCAACTTTGATGACACAGTTCCTGGCGGATTTGGAATCAACGGAAGTCTGACCGATTCCGTAGCAACATTGAATCTCACCGACGTGACTGCGAACAATGCCGAGTTCGCTGGACTGCGAGTGCGAGCAGATAACTCAACCGTAAGCGGAACACTCTCAAATGTTGAGCTCAACGATGCAGGAACCGATGCAATCTTTATCCAGGGGCTCCTTGGAGCAGATGTTGACTTCACGATGAGTGATATCTCTGGCCTGCGAGCTGGAGACGACGGATTTGACATCGTCACAACGGATGCAATGACAGACGTCAACATTCAAATTGACGATTCAGATTTCAGCAACTCAACGAACAACGGACTGGAATTTGACTTCCGTTCCTCGTCAAACATTACATTCAACTCTGACACAGGGTTGACAGTCAATATGGCTGGTGCTGATTCACTGAACCTGTTCGGTGACACACTGGCAACAGCAGATATTGACATCACTAACGGCTCATTAATGCCTGCTTTCGATGACATGACCGACGCCACCATCATGGGTGGGGCCATCGGAGATGTTCTGATCGATCCAACTTCAGCGGCTGGAGCAGGTGACAACGGTCTTGAATTCAACGTCACGACTGGTGGTCAGCTGAACTTCACACTCGGTTCTCCAATGGGACCAGATCCTGACTCACCACTCTCAACAACGATGGACCCTGTTGGAAGCAATGGAGTCATCGGAACAATCGATGCTGGTACAGTCAACCTGACCTTCAACAACAGCGACATCAATTCTGATGGAAGTTCCACGGGTGACGGTATTAACGTGACCGGAACCAACGCTTCAACCTTCAACCTGGATCTCAACAACAGCGATGTGAACGGCTGGGGGAACGGCAATGGTATTATCGTTGCGATGACCGACTCAACAGCTGGCATCAACTTCAATGGCAGCACTGTCAATGATGCGGGATTGAATGCAATCGACCTGACATCAAACGGGACATCGACAATCGATGTTGGATTTGATGCCAATGGGACAACAATCCAAAACACTGGTGGCACTGCAATCAATGCACTTGCCAATGGTGGAACAATCAACTTCGACTCTCCTGGCTTCTTGACAGTTGACACCACTGGCGGACAGGGAATTGCCCTGAACGCTCAGAACGCTGGTACCATCGACTTCCAGGCGATGAACGGATTGACGATCGATGGAGCTGGACAAGCTGGTCTTCTCATCGATGCGGAAACAGGCTCGATGGTTACCGTCGATGCAATGGGCACGATGGCGAATCCCTTGTTGATCCAAAACTCTGGAGGTCAAGGTGTTGCCGTCAATGCTGATGGAGATTCCATGGTCGATGTGACCCTCCGAAATGGATCGATCCAGGGCAACGGCACAGATCCAATGTTCCTTCCCGGGCATGGTATTCAAGCTGTCGCGAACGGTGACATGGTGATGGGTGATGGATCATTGATCAACCTCACGCTGATGGACATCGATATCACAGGCAACACAGGAGACGGTGTGAATCTTGTCGCCAACATGGGTGACAACACAATGATGGGAATGCCAATCACATCGGGAATTAATTATTCACACAACGGTGGAACGATTGGAAACAACGCTTTACCACCAACAGATGGCGTGACCGGCTTCGGAATCAGTGCGACCGCCAATGGTGGCGGAATGGGATCTGACACGATCATCGGACTCTCGTTGAACAACGTGTCTGTTCTGAGTCCTCCACAACCACCAGGAAACGAAGAAGGTGCAATTAACCTTGTCATGAACAATGGTGGTGTGATTATTCAGGATATCACCGGCGGAGAACTCTCCGGACCAGTTATGGTTTGTGCAGATGGAAATGGCTCGTTTGCCTCGCTGTCTCTGGACAACGTTCTGATTAAACCAAGTGTTGATGGAGCTATGGATCCGGACGCCGCTGCGATTGTCCTCAAGGCAATCAATGACGGTAGCGTCGAAGCAAACTTCAGCAACATGACTGGAGCAACAGCGATCAGCGGTCATGGGGCCCAAGCTGTCGCCTTCCTGGCAGACACCGGTGGTCAAATTAACGCGACTTTCACGAATATCGAAATGAACAACAACCTGCTTGGGCTCGGGACTCTCACAGGTCCACTTCCAGCAGGTCATCCGGATGAGCCAATCTTCACGGGTGTGGGCTTCGGACTTGAATCCGTCGTTCAAGGTCTTGTTCAAAATTCAGGTATGGCAGCTTCCTCAGCGAATGTCACATTCACCGACGTGAACATTTTTGACAACGCCGGAGCGAACGCTTTTGAAGTTGATGTCTTAAATGGCGGTCAACTCAATCTGACGGTTGACAACATGACGACCTTCAACAACGGTGCACAAGCCGGCGAAGGTGAGTTCCAGGTCAATGTCGAAGATGCAGGATCAGTTGCGACGATCAATATTGATGGCCTCACAGCCAACGACAGCGGAGGAATCGGTGTCAACCTGATCTCCAGCGGTGGCGGAGCCTTTAACATCGAACAACTCAACGACATCACAGCGAACAACGCTACCGAAGGTGGTTTTGTCCTTCAAGGAGATTTGGTTGACAACGGAGATGCACTCAATCCAACAGTTGTGACTCTCAGCAACTCCAGCTTCAACAATGCCATGGGAGGTGAAGGTGTTCTCATCGGCCTCAACACTTCAGGAGAGACTGAGTTAAACGTGACGAACGTCATGGCAAACAACGCGAATGCAGCAGCATTATTTGGAGGAGTTGATCTCGTCCTTAATAACAACGGTGTTGGTGGTGATCAAACAATTAACGTAACGAACGTTCAATCAAATGATTCCACTGGTGTTGGGTTGTATTCTGCAATTATCGGGCTTGATGCCACGAGTACTGGTTCGATCAACGTAACCGGATCATCTTTCAATAATGCTACAGAGGAAGGCATCCTCACCGAGTTCGTAGGAGCCCCCGGTTCAACTGTAACCATCGACATCACAAACACCAACGCGATGAATGCTGGTGCAGATGGATTCGGAGTGGACAACATGGGTGCAGCTATCACTGACATCAGCTTGGATACAGTGAATGTGAGCGGAGCGGGTGACAACGGTGTTGATATCACAGTTGCAAACCAGATCGTTCCGATCAACGTTTCGCTCGACGCAGTGACAGCTGACGATACCGACAGCACTGGAATCTTAATTGATCTGGACAACATTACTGGTGGTGACTCAGCAGTCAGTATTGCAAACTCAACTGCTAACAACACGATGATGGGAACCGGTGGTGGAATTGACATCAACCTCGATGGCGTGACCGGCGGAACTCAAGCGATCAGCCTGGACAATGTCTCCGCACAAAATGCTGCGGGAGTTGACGGACTGGACATTACCGTTGCGAACACTGTCGCAACCGACATTGTTGACATCGACATCACTGGCTCCAACTTCGACGGAGCAGCGATGACCGGAGTTGACATCAACGTCACAGGTCCAGCGATTTCCAACATCGATATGACCGACACCACAGCGAACATGGCTGGGCTGGGCGGAGTTGACATCAACCTCGCGGATGCTCAAGACATGAGCAGCATCACACTAAGCAATGTTGACGCAGTCGGATCAATGGGCGGAAACGGACTCCTCGTTGACGCAACACTCGCAATGGGTGCAACCATCGACGTCGGCATCAACGGCGGCATGGGCGGAGTCAGCGACTTCTCCAACTCCTCCGGAAACGGCGTGCTTCTCGACATCACCGGAGATGCAACCAACACCATCAATTTGTCTGTTGACGGCTTAACCGCCAATAAGAACGGTGGAGACGGATTTAACTTTGCAGTGATCAATGGTGAAACTGTGGATGTTAAAAACTTCACCAACGTCACCACGAACGAGAACATGTTGAACGGAATTGATCTCCAGGCAACGAATGGAAGTAAGGTTGAATTCGACTCGATTGGGGGAGGTTCCTTTGGTGATATCACTTCTACAGGTAATCAAGAAAATGGCATGAACATTGAAGTCAATACGGGGGCAATGTTTGGCCCGGTTGATTTTGCAGGGGCGAACAATCTGTCGAATAACAGTCTTGGAAGTGCAAACTTTCATGCTCTGAACATTGACGTTCGCGATTCTAATTCGTCAGCAGAATTGAGCTTCAATGATCTGACCATTGCAAATACGGCTCTCGATGTTGGCGGCAATCCTCTAGGCGGCGGGATTAATCTGGCGGTCCAAGATATGAACGCATCTTTGATATTTAACTTAAACGATAGTTTAGTTCAAAGAAGTGTTCGATCTGGAATCAGATTGAATGCTACGAATGGTGGAGATTTCGAGGGGACGTTCAAGGGCGTTGAGATCCTTGATAACGGAGTTGGAGCAACAACTCGAGGTGAAGGTTTCATTGCGAACATTCAGGGAGCAAACACAACCGCTGAAATCGTCTTTTCTGATGTTCATTCAGACAACAACTCCACAGGCAGTGGATATCTGATCAGTGTCGAGTCTGAAGGATCACTTGACTTAGCCATCAATGATGGCACAAGTGGAAATGGAAATGCTAACACTGGTATGATCATCAATGCCGACGGAATGAATACGAATCTGACAGTCACTTCCACCGGTGCTAATGTCTTCAGTAACAATATGGGCATGGATGTAGGTGCTCCAGTTGCTGTTACAGGTGACGGTGGCGGTATTGAGATCAGTTTGACTGATCAGGTGACTGCTGGATTGGGACTAAGTGTTTCAGCTACGGGGAATGCTGGCGATGGTGTGAGCATTGTGACCGACAACTCCAGTGTTGATCTGACGATGTTGAGTCTGAACGGTGGAGGATTGGCTGTTGATGGA
The DNA here is from genome assembly GCF_048270125.1 of Thalassoglobus sp. Classification (NCBI taxonomy): domain Bacteria; kingdom Pseudomonadati; phylum Planctomycetota; class Planctomycetia; order Planctomycetales; family Planctomycetaceae; genus Thalassoglobus; species Thalassoglobus sp. Next base: position 19,915 of record NZ_JBLWTN010000039.1, read on the forward strand.
AACGCAGGGAATGGACTTCGAATCGATCTAGATAACCTTGCTAATCCGTTCGATTTCATTCTTGATGATTTCACTATCAACAACAATGGTTTAAGCCAAGCAGACATCCGACTGGCAAATATGTCGGTTGATAATATCTTCATTGGAGATGAAAACGATAATGGTACCGGCGTGAGTGTAGCGAGTGCCTCAGGTACCGGAGATGGTGTTCGCTTGAGTCTGGATAACATGACGGTGAATAACAACTTCAGTATCCACCGCCTCTCTGCGTCAGGAAATGTTAACAGCGGACATGGCCTGAACATTGAGATAAACGATAGTACACTGACGAACCCCGCTACAATCACGGAGAGTACATTCACATCGAATGGACAAGCTGGTGCAAGAGTCCTGCTGGAAAATGGTTCACAGGCAACATTCCAGGCATTCCAGACAGTTGATGGTGTGAATCGGTTTACCAATAACTTTGAGGAAGGGATGCTATTCGAACTGCATGATGAGATGAGTAGTTTGGATATTAATAATTTTTATGGAAACCTGATTACAAACAACATGGGAATAGGATTGCATATCATTGCAGACGAGCCTCTTCAAGCTCCGAACGATCTTGATATGATCGGACCAAGCTTGAATGTTGTTATTGGAGACTCTGCTCGTACTGTGAATACTATTACAGGCAATAGAGATGCAGCAGTTGCTCTCGATATGAGAGCTGATTCAACTGGAACGTTCAGCATCGAAAATTCAATTCTGGCTGGAACGCTCAATGGTGCTGATGCTAAACACTTCGGAGATGGGTTGGCGGTCTTGCTTTCCAATGGTGCTAGGCTTACGGGATTAGAATTGGATGGAGCGGGAGCAATGCTCAATCTTAATAACAATGCTGGCAGTGGTCTTAGAACCAATATTACTGATGTCTCAGAGATGACTAATTTCGTAGTTCTCAATAGCTTGATTGAGGGGAATCAGCAGCATGGTATTAGTGTTGAGAGAATGGTTGAAGCGGTTTACACCAACGGTGTAGTTATTGGTGGTCCTGGAGAAGGTAATATCATTCGGAATAATGCCCTGAACGGTATTAATATTGTGCATAGCAACTCACCGTTGACGCTGACGATGGACTTGGACATCACCGGGAACCAGCTGTCTAATAACCGCCAAGACGGAATATTTGTTCAAGCGAAATCTGATGGCCGAGTCACTGGTAATATCACTGATAACGATATCACTCTTAGCCAGGTAGGTCGTGACGGAATTCATTTCCAGATTGACAATGATGCCGATTTAGGAAGCGAGTTGCTAGCAAATGAGTTCTTCTCGATTGATGGGAACTTCATAAATCAAGGGGCTCTCGGTCGTGACGGAATTCATTTCGATATCAATCGTAGCGTTGGTTTCGTCGCTGGTCCCGGAAATGCTTTTGCTCATGTACTGATCAACGATAGTCTGACTCGACAATCACAAATTATAAACAGTGGTCGTCATGGAGTCACGATTCTGGATGACAGCGGCTTTTCGAACCCTGGAGGACCGATTACACAAAGCCGCTACAGGATCAATGACACTCTGATTCTGAACAGTGTGCAAGACGGCGTTCACGTTGAACAGCGTACAATCAACCCACAATTTGTTGACTCTCGTCAAGGTGGTGTTAGCGTGGAACTCACCGGTAGCGATGGCGTGGGGGCAAACGGCATGCGAATCGTTGGAAGTGGTAATAACGGAGTTGATTTCGATTTCCGATCTGCAGCAGTTAGTGCAAACGAAGCGGGTCGAAGAATAGATAATGTTCGTAACAACGTGTTGATTCAAAACGCTCGTGTTACCTCCAGCGGAAATAATGGAGTCGATTTCTTCTTCACTGATTCATCTAACACTGGAGTCCCGTTACAAGCAGGCGGTGCTAACATTCAATTCGGTGGCGACAGTGCTGATTATGTTCACGCCAATGGGCCACTTCCAGCTTTGACCGATTCACGTGTGTTCGTGCAAAGTAATACTAACGATGGTATTCATGTACAAATTGACTCTCGAGGGTTCTTGGGCACAACCAACCGAACAGTGACCAACACCACTATGAAAGGGACAGAAGTACTATCCAACGGTGGGCGAGGGTTGTTTGTGAGTGCTCAGCATGACGCAATGTTCTCTACTACAGGTAGTTCAACACCATCGGACACATCAACTAGGTCGGTTTGGGTGATTGGCGATTTGGCAGCTCCATTTCCATCTAACCGTTTCAATAACAATATGATGGAAGGTGTTATCTTCGACACACAAGCACGTGCGATTAGTCAGAATGTATTTACAGGTACTGTGGCTACAGCAAGAACACGTAACAACCCCGATGTGTTTGTGCTTGTAAACGTGAATCGTAACCCAAATAATGGTACTCGTGTGAGTAGCCAACACTTCTTTGGAGACATTCTTAATCCGAACATTGATCCATCTGGAGATGAAACTCGACGACGTGTAACGACAGATGTTGAGTTTTATAACAATCAAGTCAACTCGAATGGTACTTCAGAAGGACGTGATGGTTTGGTCTTTTCAGTTGGAACTCTCACTCGTATGAATGCCAGAATTCAAGCAAACCAGTTTGATGGTAATGGCGGTTTCGATGTGAATATTTTCCCTGTGCATTCCAATGAGCTAGTATTGCCAACGTCAATTGATGTTGGAGCACCAACTGCAGACGACCGAATTGTTTATGACCCAGTTGCTTACATGGACGTCATTTTCGGAGGTCCGCTAGCTTCAGATCGAAACAGTGCGCAATCTGTTCAAGTGCTTTCAAACGGTACAAACACATCAGCGATCACACAGACTGGCATCATCAACCAAGCTGATGCGTTTAAAGCAACAGTACGACCGGTTTATATGATGGGACTAGTACGCTTCGATTCGGAATGGCAGACTTCCTTTGAGGATAACCAGAACCCCGGCAGCTTCCTGGATTTACCAGCGACTGGGCTGGCTGACTTCATCAACGGTACTTTTGCGACTCCAGTCTGGCCTGATATGGTATTCCCCCCATCTCCGTAGTTCTAAACCACTTAAGACAGCGTAGAGTCCGCATTACGGACCTTGGGTTGGCGAATTACTAACACATCAACTTCAACATGGTCGCGAGTCACTACGGTGGCTCGCGACTTTTTTATTTGATCTCGGGAGAGAACGCAGTGGGGGCGTTTGGGCTCATCGCTGGCGAGTCATCGACATGTTTTTCAGAGGCGTCAACAGGGGCGGCTCGCTGAGTTGATTCGCTGGTCGCTTTGAAACAGTGGTTGGTGAATCTCATCATCTGAGAAAACGCTTGGGATTTCAAAAGCCGAGGGCAACATATGTTTCCCTCGGCTTTTTTGTGGATTCGTTGGCGCTGTCTTGAGCCGACATTGAGTGGGGTCGCTGCCGTCGAAGAGGCTTCCATATATTCGACACCTGAGTGCTGGGGCAACTGTCATCGTGAAAGGCCTCAATCCTAGAGCATCTTTCGAATCGGTTTGCAGGTTCTGCCTCGTGGCGAACAACATTTTTACTGGAGAAATGCGTTCTTCATGGGCAAACAGTAGAGCTAACTGCTCTAAAGTGGAGAGGCGAGGTGCTGTCTGTGGAGGTGGGCTCCTTGATTCTTTCACACAGGTTTACGACAGTATCTGCAACATGAACGACCAGTTTTCAGACAGGATTTTTTGATGCCACGCTTTTTGGTCCACACTCTTTTCTTGTATTTCCTCTTGAGCGTTCTCTCTGCCCCCTGTTTCGCGCAGCGATTAGAAATTCCTCGCCGTCACGAGAAGCCGCCTGGACCTCCTCTTTCTGCAGAGGAAGCAGTCAAGAAGATGGTGGTTCCGGAGGGGTTTTCTGTTGAACTCGTCGCTCATGAACCGGATGTCATGAATCCGGTCGGAATGGCGATTGATGAAAAGGGACGCTTTTGGGTTACCGAAAGTTTCGAATATCCGCGACGCTCCCCAGGTCCGGGACGAGACCGTATCAAGGTTTTGGAAGATACCACTGGTGATGGAATGGTCGACAAAGTGACGGTCTTCGCTGAGGGGTTAAACATTCCTTCGGGGATCGCTGTTGGTCATGGCGGTGTGTGGGTTGCGAACGCACCGGATCTGCTCTTCATGCAGGATACCGACGGAGACCTTAAAGCGGACAAAATCGAAACCGTTCTGACTGGCTTCGGTCGCACCGATACTCACGAGCTGCCCAACTCTTTGACGTGGGGACCAGATGGTTGGCTGTACGGATTGAACGGTGTCTTTAATTATTGCCATGTTTATTATTCGAAAGAGAACCCGAACTACGAAGCTGATCATCCCGGCTTCAAGTTCACTTGTGCGATGTTCCGCATTCACCCTCGCACACGCGAGTTTCAGATTTTCGCAGAGGGAACAAGTAACCCCTGGGGAATTGCATTCAATGGTGACGGAGAAGCGTTCATTTCCGCCTGCGTGATTGATCACCTGTGGCACATTTCCGAGAGTGCCTATTACATTCGCCAAGGTGGACCTTATCCACCGCACACGTGGCCAATGGGTTCGATCGTCGATCATAAACACCAAAAGGCTGCGTACTGCGGAATCACCTGGTTCGACTCGGAAGCCTATCCCGAAGAATATCGCAACGTTCTGTACATGGGGAACATCCACGGTGGTTGCATCAATGCTGATATCGCAGACCGTAGCGGAGCGACCTACAAAGGCCGCCCACATCCCGGATTCCCCGCACCTCAGGGCGCCTTCGAGCACGATACCGTTCGCAAAATCGGTGAAGGTGACGATGCGAAACTCGCCGACTTCCTGACCGCCAACGATGCGTGGTTCATGCCGGTTGTGCAAAAGGTCGGCCCCGATGGCTGCCTGTATATCTTGGATTGGTACGATCGCTACCACTGCTATCAAGACGCAAATGCTGACCCGGAAGGTGTTGACCGATCCAAAGGCCGCCTGTATCGCGTTGTTTATCAAGGGCATGAAAACAAGAAGGCTGAAGACCTGGGAGCCAAATCGGATGATGAACTGATCACCCTTCTGGGGGATTCAAATGTTTATAAACGAAACACAGCTCAGCGACTTTTGCAGGAACGAATGACGTTCGATCTGGCGAAGCAGGTCCTCGCTGTCGTGAAAGACGAAAAGACAAGCCACACGCAAAGAATGCACGCTCTGTTTTGTGTTGTTTACAGCGAAGACTTCACGAAGCTGTATGGGGAGATGCGAAGCATGTCGACGTCGGTTAAAGATGAGATCGAGCCATGGTTGGTTCGCCGGACTTTCGACGACGCTGAATTTTCTAAACTCGCGCCGCAGCAAATGAAAAAAGATCAGAATCTTGATCAGACATTTAAGAAGTACTCTCCACAAATGCTGGCTCAGATGATCATTGGAGCCAGCAAGTTTCAAGGGGAAGAAGAGTTCGCTGTTAAATACTTGCTAGCGATCTTGCGTGTTTCCGGCAACGATCCAATGCTCAGGCATCTCGTCTGGCAAAACCTGCTCCCTTTAATTGATGATCAACCTGACGCAGTTATTGATGGGCTTCGCGAATCACTCAATGGTGCGAAGGAAGATTATGCAAGTGGGATTGGACCAATTTGCGAAAGAGCAGTGCCCGTTTTATGTGAGAATCGATCTCTGTCGGGAAAAACTTTGGGAGGGCTGTTTGAAGCGGTTCTCAAGTCTCCAAACTCTACGCCCGCATTCAAGTCCAATACTCTCGCATTGCTCAGCCGATTATTACGTGAAGGACAACTTTCAAAGGATCAGCGAGCTGAGTTGTATCAAACTTTGAAGCCTGTTCAATTTGACAACCCCAATCTGACCGTTGTCCTGGCTTTGCTCGGGGATGTCGAAGCGATGCAGGTCGTTCGCAAAACTTTCAATGACAGAAGCAAGCCACAACCAGAGCGTTTGGAAGCTCTCAGGGTTCTGGTGGCTGCCAGAGCCCCTCGCATCGTCAGTAATCTAGGTGACGCCATCGGCGGATTGAAGACAGCGAAGTCGTTCCGCATTGCAGCGATCGAAGCGGTCGGCGGAGTCAATGACCCTGAACTCGCGGGCTTCTTGCTTGACAATTATCCGACATGGGAGGCGGATGTTCAGCCACGCGTGATCGAAGTTCTCACGCAGCGAGACACCTGGTCTGTTGCTCTACTTAAAGAGATCGAAGCCAAGAAGATCGACAAGGAAGCGGTCAACTTGAATCAGTTGAAACGAGTTTCATCTTTCAAAAATGATGAACTGCAAAAGCTTGTTGCCAAAGTTTACGGACAAATTCGAACAGATCGTCGATCCGATCGGCAGCATGTCATCAATTTCCACCGAGATTTTCTTAACGGGACACCGGGAGATCCGCACAAGGGGATTGCTGTCTTCAAGAAAGTTTGTGCGCAGTGTCACAAGATGTATGGCGAAGGGGCTGAGGTCGGGCCAGATATCACCCGCAACGGCCGCAGCAACTGGAATCAGCTGTTGCAAAATGTGTTCGATCCGAGCGCCGTCATTGGTCCCGGATACCAGGCGCGACTTTTGGCGACTGAAGATGGCCGGATCTTAACCGGATTGCCTGTTGAAGAGAGCGACGAGCGAGTCGTTCTTAAGATTCAAGGAGGCAAGATCGAAACGATCCCGCGAGATAAAATCGAAGCCTACAAAATCAGTGAAGTCTCCATGATGCCCGAAGATCTGGAGAAACAGCTCAAACCACAAGAACTCGCAGATCTGTTCGCCTTCTTAGCCTTGGACCGTCCACCGAATGATCCGAATGCAAAGATTCTGAGCGGAGCACCGAAGCAGAAAATTCGAGATTAAGCATTTTCATTGGCTGTCTCGCCCGTGAGGTCACAGGGATAACTTCGTGAACTTCTCGCCGCGAACCAGAGCGTGAACATCAATTCGCAAGATGCGAAAAAGATTCTGAGCCTTCGCTGTACATCTCTGCTTGTGCTGCGAGGGTTCCCTATGGAGTTTCTTCGACAGTTGAACGTTGACTCCTGTTGAGCTTTTGCTGGGCAGGAGTCTCGAAGCGGTGTTCGATGACTTCTTCCAAGACGTTAATAACAGCGAGGTCAGTATTGCCTTTGAAATCGACTTTCAAGTCTTTGATGGCTTCCTCATTGCTGAGGTGAGCTGAGGCCAGTCCGGACTGTGTCAGCTCGACGTAGTGGCGTACGACTCGCAGCACTCTCGCCCCGATTGGAACGGTTTGGGCTTCGGCTTTTGTCCAGTCGCTGTTTTGCATTAAGACCAGCGGAAAGGCCCCCGAAAGAGAGGCTCCCAGCGATTTTACAAGTTCCGTCCCATGGAACGTGTTCTCTTCGCAAACGATATTCTGATCCAGATCACCGACAGCTTTGCGGATGACGCGGGCAGTGATTTCGATATTTGTGACATCCATGAGCAAGGCTGCCACGCGGAGGTCATCAATTTCTCGCGGGGTCATTCGCATGCGGATTGCGACTTGTTCGCAGAGATGATTCACTCGTTTCGTACGGACTTGAAGTACAGGGTCCGCACATTGCAGGTATCGAGAGAGGACTTCCACAACGCCCACGTGGGCTTCATGAACTTCGGTGACTTTGGTGTTTCGATCTTCGTTGAGTGTCCCGATGAGGATCGCAGTGATTCCAAGGATCGCTCCCCAAACCATCACACTCAGAGCGACGATGACAGGTGTTTGCTCAAACGAAAAGCGTGTGAGGTCAGCCATAATGACAACCGTTGCCGTCACGACAGAAAGCAACGCCAGTGTTCCGGCTCGATAGCGTCCAAGGAAGAAGCCTGCGAGCACTACGGGCAAGTAGAACAGGTTTAACACGACAATTCGTGAATGTTCAATCGAGTACAACAGGGCCCCTAACGCAAGGGTGATCAACACCAGGAAAATTTCCAGTTGTCGTTCGGTTGATTTGTCGATCATTGCCATTGGTCCCTATTTAAAGCAAGCAGTATGTCAGTGTGAGTCGTAGTCGTGTGTGAGAGCAGGACTATAAGTTGAAAGAGGACTCTTGAAAATTTGGGTCGTTCACTCGTTTCCAAATGGAGCGGAGAAGTTTTTTTCGCTTTGGAAAACTGAAAAGATGCACGTGACTTCAGTCGATCGCTGCAAATTTGACAGTCTTGTCAGGGTCTTCTTGTCAGGTCTTCTTATTTGCCCGATTGTGCCTCTGGAATTTTGTTGTATTGAATTGCGGTCGGTGTATAGCTGCCGCCCCGGTCGGAAGGGATGTGATCTCCTTTCAAAGGAGAGGCATCCCGGAAACGTTCGGCGATGTCTGCAAACTGTTCATGAATTGAAAGGAAGACATCGACGATGTCGGCATCGAACTGTTTGTGAGCGTTCGCTTCGATCTCAACCACGCAGTCCACATGTGGAACGGCATCCTTGTAAACCCGTTGGGATGCCAGCGCGTCATACACATCAGCGACGGCAACGATCCGGGCGGCAAGGGGAATTTCTTTTTCTGCAAGTCCGTAAGGGTACCCTTTCCCGTCCCAGCGTTCGTGGTGGTACAGGGCGATGTCTCTGGCCATGGAGAGGAAGTCCGAATTGCCTAATCTGCATTCGATTTGATGGATGCAGTCACTTCCGAGTTCAGCGTGCAGCCGTATTTTTTCACGTTCTTTTTCGCTGAGAGTGTCTGGCTTTAGCAGAATTGCGTCTTCAACTCCGACCTTTCCAATGTCATGTAATACGGAACTGATTCCAATCATGCGGACAAAGTCAGAATTCACCACCTCAGCGAATTTCGGATGCTTCCGCATCGCTGTGGCGAGTCTCACCGAGTACATGCTGATGCGTTCCAGGTGTTGCCCCGTTTCCGGATCTCTGGATTCTGCAAGCTTGGCCAGTCCGAAGATGATCGCGTCACGAGTCCGAACGAGTTCGTTGACAGCAACGAGCGAGTCTTCACGATGTTTCTGAATACGATTTTCAACCGCTGTGTAAACTTTGGAAATGACCATCCAGTTCACACAGAATTGAATCCCTGTCAGCCAGATGACAATTCCAGCTTGAAGAATGCAGTTCGACAGCGCATGGTGTGGTGTCGCGGCAGCTTCGAGATGACTTTCAGCGGAGACGACGAGAGATGCGTGCCCAACTGTGTGTTGAATCCAGAGCCCGAATATAAGGCAGAGTGCCTGTGAACAAGTCAAAGTGACTATGATTTTTTTAAGAGATGACATATTTAGCCCGGTGTAGTCAGATGTCGTAGTCGAAGCTTAGATCGGAAATCGCTAGAATGCCGGGAATTGTCCTCAGATAGGAAAAGCTTGAAGCGGTTTCTACTGATTGTTGGACCTTTGCGGTTTCTGGCTGGATTCTGCACGGAAGTCGTGCTCAAACTTTTCCCATACAACCAGTCGAATCCGTACGATTCGTACATCACGGCTTTAGCGAGCTCTTCAGTCCATCAGGTCAATCGCTTAGCTTCTTCACCGAATTCGAAAGCGGAGAATCAACACTGCGTACTCTACGAATCTACGATACCGATACAGCTGCATCTTTGATTCAGGACGGAAAACTGGTTGCCTTCGCAACTGAGACGGTCTATGGACTGGGGGCGAATGCGCTGAACCCAGTCGCAGTTGCAAAAATTTTCGAGGCAAAAGAAAGACCACATTTTGATCCGTTGATTGTACATCTCTGTGATCAAAGCCAGTTGGAAGAGTTTGTTGAAAGCGTTTCTGAAACAGCGCAGGCACTTGTCGATCACTTTTGGCCGGGACCGTTGACGCTTGTCTTGCCGAAGAGGGATATCATCCCGGACCTCGTCACATCCGGCTTGCCAAACGTTGCCATCCGGATTCCAGAGCGGGACTCTGCTCGGGAACTGATTCAAAAGGCAGGTGTCCCTATTGCGGCTCCGAGCGCCAACCGATTTGGAAGCGTCAGCCCCACAACAGCTGAGCATGTCCTCGATGGACTTGAAGGTCGTATCGATGCTGTCCTGGATGATGGCGCCTGTGACATCGGCGTGGAATCAACGGTTCTTGCTTGCCCGGCGGATGGGACAGCCACTCTACTTCGACCGGGTGGGCTCTCTCTGGAAGAAATCGAAAAAGTCATCGGGAAAGTTAATCAGCTTGATCCCCATGAAAATCGTGACGATTCCCCTCAAGCAGGCCCGGGAATGCTCAGTCGACACTATGCTCCGTCCAAACCGATTCAAATTGTCAGCAGCCTGCAAGAGATTCGTGACTGCAACAGCAAGGGCGCCTTAGTGATGGGCTGCCAGGAAACGAATCATTTCGCAGTGGTAGAAAATCTTTCTCCGAGTGGTTCGCTCGTTGAAGCAGCAGCCAATTTCTTTGCAGCACTTCGACGACTCGAAAGGACCGAGATCGATTCGATTGTCGCAATGCCATTTCCCAATGAAGGTCTGGGCCGCGCACTTAACGATCGTTTGAAAAGAGCCGCTGCGGAATAAGGCCGCCTATCGTATTTACTAGAACCAGTCCGGAAACTTGTGGAATGGTGGCTTTTCTCAGTGTTTGAGAGCACAAGTTCAGGTTTCAGGATCAGTTCTAAGATATGTGTGCAACCGGTCTCGTGGTTGTGAAATGTTTACGTTTTGGCAGGTTTGCGTTGTTTGAGTGGCGGCAGGCCGACGGCGGCTTCGACTTGTTCAGCGGCGTAAGCGAAACGGGAGAAGAGTCGCATCTGAACACCGGCGAGTCGCTCGAATGTTTCTTGAGTGACATGGGCGATTCCGAAAAGGTCTTGCGGTTCGGGAAGAATGGGAAGCGCGTAGTCAGCGAGTGTCGTTCCATCGTCGTCGTGGTCGAAGGGATACATTTGTTCCTTCATTTCTTCCTGAAGTCGTTTCAGGACGCTATGCAAACTTCCCATCTGTGCTTCGATCGCTTCGAAGAGTCGGGGGCGATGTCGGTTGTCGAGTCGACCGCACAAGACACGGAGCTTACTGAACGACAAACGGAGATCGGGAACCTTGTGCATCATTCTGATGACGTAACGCGAGTCTTCTGCATGTCGTCGAATTTCCCACATTAAGTCCTCGCCACGTTCAATCTTGTTGTGGACCTGTTGCACTTGCAGAAGTTGGAGTGCGTTCGAGAGTCGTTCCTCCGCGACTCCCTCAAATTCGAGCATTTTCGCCCCCAGATTTTGGACACTTTCCTCTGCCTGTTTGACTCGCCGCCGGACCAGGTTCTGGTTTTTTGAATTAAGCCGAAAGTCGACAGGTTTGATTTTCAGGTCCGCATTTTGCAGCGAAGCGGCCTGGGCTGCGAGAATCCAGGTCGTTTCTGCTTCGTCGTAACATTTCGTGAGAGTTTCGTACTCATCAACAAGCGAGAGCATTCGTTCTCGGCTTGCCTTGAGATTCTCAAGAACTTGCTTCGGGTTTTCCGGAGCGACCGAGACATTCTCGAAGATGCTCAATGGACGAAGAATAGGAATGTGGACTTGAAAATAGCGGTCCAACGCTTTCCCTGCTTCGTACTCTGCATCCCGTTTTGCAATGAGGCTTTTCGTCGGGCGAACTTTCTTCTTGTCGAAGTCTTCTCCAAGGACAGATTTGTAGTATCGAATCGTCGCAGCTTTACAGATCTTTTCGAAGTCGTGAAACAAAACCGATGCAGGCAATTCACCAAAGTTCATCGGCGGTTGAAATTCACCTTCTGATCCATCGGCCTGAGAAGACTTCACTCGATCACGATTCGTGGGATGTGAATCAAACCATCCTGTGACGGATTCGCGTTCATGCTTGTGTAACGCTTTTTTAAATTCAGGTGTGATGTGCGGAATGTTGCTGATCGAAAGTTGCGGGAAATTATCAGCCAGTCTGCCCTCCGCATAAAATTCTTGTGCATCATTCGACGCCATCTGATGAGCCATCATGATTGAGGATAAATCTTTACAGGTCCTGGCGAACGTCTTGGTGCCGACCATGCGGGTTTCGTAGCGATCGGCGTCGTATTCCATTTGTCGGAGCAGGTAGCTGCAGATTCCGTGACCGACAATCCCGACAAAAGCGATCAGCTTCCGCGCCAACCAGACAAAAACTCTGGCTGCGTAAATGAAGATGGCGAGTCGCATATCGATTGATTGCGACGCGCCGGTCAAGAAGTTGTCCCAGCCGTCTCGATCGTAGGCCGCTTTCAGAAACCAGTAATTGATTGAGCGGATGACTGCGCTCAGCCTCATTCCGTAACTCTGTGAGAAGTGACCAAATTCGTGAGCCAGGACCCCGGTGAATTGTTGAACGTTCAGCCCGGCCGCCAGCGGCAATCCGATGACCAGAGTTAAGTTTCTGTCGAACAGGCTGCGAAGTCCATCACGAAATCCAGCTGAAGCATTCGGTTCACAATTGACTCGAATCGATTTCGGAACCGGAGCCCCCACGGCTTTGCAGATCGCTTCGACATAATCAAACAGAAACGGCTCGACTTCTCGTTTTAATCGAACAGGCTTTTCTTGATTCCCCCAGCCTGAGAAAACAGGTTTGATCAAAAAGAGGATTGTTACAATTCCAAAGAAAATCGAAACCACATTCCAGAAGGCGGACTCACTATGTCCCGCGGCAAGGTGTGTCCAGTTCCACCAGACTGTGTGGCTAATTAAACCGATCAACCCGAGATAAATCAGCGGCAGCAGAAGCATTGCGATCCCGACTGTGGTCAGCCCGATGCGATATCCAAGACTGACTGGAGTCCTGGGGACCGCCACATTCAGAGCAGAGAGAATCTCTTCCTGAATCAGAGTTCGATTTTGCCTCTTTCCCATCGTCACCGACTTCTGTCTTCGAATTCTTTGTGAGCGAACTGAATTCTGTCGATCGGGACATCCTCGTCCCAGCTCTCTGCCCAACCTCGATAGTGTATCCGTACGCTGTTTGAAGCGACCTTTAAGACGTCAGCCGGAAACCAGCTTGTGTTCCAGCGAACAAGCACAACTTGACCTTTTTTTAGCTGAGAAGCCATTTGAACGGTTCGCCCCGACGGGACGATTGAGCCTGGTCCATCGTAATTCAGTGTTGAACCGGTCGATTGGGAAGCGACAGTCGTTTTCTTAGACGGCTGGTTTTGAAAGCCACTCCCTTGAGAAAACGTTTTTTGATTTGGAACAGGAGATGAAGGAGGCGGTGAAACTGATGGAAGGTTGAGGTGTTTAGGATCCGTGCCAATTTCTGGAGAATCCGAAAATCTCATCGAAGGTGCCGGGATCGGCTGCAGATTGAAATCTTTCGCCGTTGGGACATGCATGTCGAGTTTCGGAATCGCCATCTTCCTTTGGATCTCCCGCATCCGCTGTGCATGAGCTTGATTCGATGTCGGGACAGATGTGTTCGGCTTTGTGTGTGGATTTTTGCCCGGTGTGCGGGCGAATGGATTCGAGGCAAAGCTTGAATTACGGCCAGAGGAGGAATGTTTCCGACGCGTACTTGCTGTCGATGTGCGAGGATCGGTGAAGATCAATGAGACCATGAATACCAACACCGCCAGAACAACCACTCCTGTGCCGCCATGGCCGAGGCGTTGCATCACTTGCCAGAAAGGCGATACGGAATCGGGGTCATTGTCTGCCTCGTCAGTTTCTGGGGCTTCTTTAAGCTTGAAGACCGATTCGCAATATTGACACTTCCGCTTGGTGCCCAGTCTCTGCTCATTGGCTTGATACCGATGCCGGCAGATGTCACAAGCGACTGTCACCTTCACGATTTTGCCCCGCACTGAAAACTTGTAGTGATTTCGATTACGAAACTCTCGGCTCATCCAATCTGGTTTGAACGAGTACGACATCCAGCAAGCGAGCCAGTGAGTGTACGGGCCGACTGATGCGGAGTCTCATTCTAAGTCTGACAATGGAAAGTCTGACAAAAGACTATACACCAATGTTCAAATTTGGAGAAGCGAGTATCAGTGGTTGTTGATGCGAATGGCGGTTTTCTTTGAGAAATGCTGTTCGCCACGAGGCAGAATCTGAATACCAATTCGAAAGATGTTCCAGAAGCAGCGGTTCTCTGCATGCGGTTTTACTCTTCGCGAGTGGTTGTCTCCAACTCGACGAGGACAGGCTCAGGCGGGGGAGCAGATGTTGCTCCGACCAAAACCGAAGGGGCCGATGCTTTTGAATGGTCACGACCATCGTACGCGTGGAAGTCATTAAAGAAGTGCTTCTTGGCGATGCGATAGGCCCAGCTACGTTCCGGAATCGCCAGCTCTGGATTGTATTGTGACGGTCGGACTTGCATCGCCTCAAGTTCTTCCATGGCTGTGTGGCGGACTGTGCCGTCTTCTGCGCCGTGCTTTTCGATGAGTTGTTTCAACAGGTCTGGCCGTTCCAGCACAATACATCCGCGAGTTGTGTCTCTGGCGAGTTCACGGAAATCTTTGATGTATTCCGAGTCGAGTTTCTCAGCGAGTGAGCGTTTGTCGTCGTGGATATTGTCCTTGGTGAATTGCACAATCGGACAGGGTTCGACACCGCCCCAAGGGTTGATGTGATGAGTGATTCCTGTTGCAGCAGGACAAAGTGCTTGCCCGTCGTGGTCGTAGTAGGCATCGACGAAGATGATCGGTTTGTTGACTCGACTTTCGACGACAAATTTACGAATCCGCTGTTGTTGCTCCTGCGTCAGGCAGAGATCGGGTGAGGCATCTGGTCCCATTGGACGGTACACATGGAACCAGGTGTAGAAGACTCCCATCTCGATGAGACGGTCTACCCATTTGTCGGTCACAAGGTCGTCGATGTTTGTCTTGCAAACGCTGGTGCAAACTCCAGTGAAAACTTTGTTGTTCAAGCAGTTTTGAATGCCCTGCATTGTCTTCGAGAGCACGTCTTTACGACCGCGTCGTTCATCGCTGACAATTTCACTTCCCTCGACGCTGATGAGCGGAGTGACATTGCCGAGCCGGCGGAGTTCTTTAGCGACCTCATCAGTAATGAAGTGCCCATTCGTGAAGACCTGAAAGTAACAATCAGGATGGGCAGCCAGAATCTCAAGAATTTGAGGATGCATAAACGGTTCACCACCGACGATCCCAAAGAAAACGTTTCCGTTCGCTTTGGCCTCATTGATGAGTTTGTTCATTGCTGTGACATCGATCGTCTGCTGCTTCGCAGCCACATCCACCCAACAGCCGGTGCAACGGAGATTGCAGGAATTGATGATTGAGATGTACAGAAACGGCGGAAAGACCTGTCCGGTTTTCTTCATCCGCTTTTTGAACTTGTGGACGGATAAAGATCCCTTGATCCCCATGTTCCAGAAGAGTTTCCAGACGAGCCGCTTGTCGGTCTCGAAGAGTACTCGTTTTGCCATCCGCAAATACATTGAATTGCCTCGGTATTGAATCAAGTGCTAGTCGGCGATGCCAACAGCAACAAGAAAAAGGCTGTCGATCTCAAGTCTAACAGATCGTATAATGAATGATTCCGGCACGTTCGTCGAACGGGTCGGTTTGAAGACATCTCCAGTCTAGAGCATTTTCGTGAATGATGTACGCGTTCTATCTCATCATGTCTATGATTTTTTCTGACAAAAGTGCGTTCTTCACGGACACGAGAAACACAAACGTCTTCCAGCAGTGACGTGTTCCCTTGTACCGAAATGATCTACAATCAAAATAACCAAGAAAGACCATCTCTGCCACTGGTGGAGAAGAATTGAGTTGGGGGATTCCGTGTATACGCCGGTTAAACAAGATCAATCCGGGACATCTTGTTTTGTGGCTGGCGATCGAAATGGATTTTCAGCGATTCCGGGATATCATTAGAGGTCAACACCTCCACCTTCTGGGTATGGAACGGACCTGAGTCTCTGGGACTTATCAGAGACTTCATTACCAGAAACCTGAGAGTACGAAGACAAACTAAACGACTCATTCATATAAGCTGATGTGATATCCTGTCATTTGAGATGAGCAGGTTCTCTACCTGCCAGGGAATCGTGACAGTTGGCAATTCAGGTCCACAAAGAGACTTATTGAAAGACGAATCCGTTCGGAACGGAAACAGAAATGACCGCGAAACAAGAAGCAACAAATTTGGATCGCCAGAAATGGATGTGGCCGTTCGAACTGCTTGAGCAAATTGGCGAAGGCGGGATGGGCGTTGTGTATCGCGCTCGCTATGTCGTTAACGACCGTGAGGTCGCTCTGAAAATGCTCCCAAGTGATGTCACCGATGAAACCACGCTCGCACGTTTCGAACGCGAGCTTGAGGTGCTGAAAAACCTGAAGCATCCGAATATCGTCCGCTGCTTTGGTGGCTCGTGTGAGAATAAACGTCGCTTCTATGCGATGGAACTGATCTCCGAAGGTTCACTTGAGGACAAGCTTCAGGAGAAGAAAAAACTTCCTTGGGAACAGGTGATTTTCTATGCTCTGCAGATGTGCGATGCACTCGAGTGCTCTCACGAAAAGAAAGTCATTCACCGCGATGTGAAGCCCAGCAACTTCTTGATTACAAAATCAGGTCAGTTAAAACTGAGTGACTTCGGGTTGGCTTCCGTCGCAGCCGCTCGAAAAATTACGGCTGCTGGAAAAACTGCGGGAACATTTCTTTACATGGCTCCCGAGCAGATCCGGGGCCTTGAAGTTTCCCCACAGACAGATCTTTATGCGCTCGGATGTGTCCTCTACGAATTGGTCACGGGTGAACCGCCCTTTTTAGGATCAACTCCGGCAGCTACCCTGCACATGCACTGTCGGGATACGCCACCACGACCGACAGAGAAGGCATTCGATTGCCCGATTGCGCTGGAACGAATTATTCTGCAACTTCTTGAGAAAGAAGAAGGAAATCGTCAGTCATCTGCAGCGGAGGTCGGGCGACAGCTGAGAAGTGTCAGGCAAACAGTGACGGTTGTTTCCAACCCGAATGACAAAGGCTTGGATCGACCACTTCAGAGGCCAGAGCTTGAAGACCCCGCGACAGCATTTTTTAAGACTGTCGGTCCCGGGAAAATTCTGAAACATGACTCCATTCCCAACTGGGTCGTGATCACCTTGTTTGTTTCGCTGCTCTGCTCGTTAAGCTGGAACTTGGTTTCAAGTATTCAAGCTCACTCAGGTCGTCAAGGCGAAAAGCTTTGGGTCGAGGCAGCAACTCAGGGCCAGCCCCCTGTACGAATCGAGGCGATCGGAGCACTTGGGAAAATCGCTGGGGAAAGTGGTCACAATCTTGATGTCATCAGGAATGGATTGAATGATGAGAACTGGCAGATTCGAGAAGCCAGCGTCCTGGCCATGGAGGAGAGTGGCGGACACGCGAAGAAATTTATTCCGACGTTGATGCAACTCAGTAAGCAGGACGAAAATGAAAAGGTCCGTTCCTCAGCCTTAAAGGCTGTCGAGACATTGAAGACATCTAAAACGCGGTACAACTATCCTTTCGGCGGAATCCTGATTGGAACAATGCTCTTCGTCGCGATCGGCGCAGGGATCTTTTTCTGGATGAAGTCGTGATGATCGCTGCAGCGATTAAGTTGATGCTGCAGGCGTGAAACTGCAACGCTGAAACTGCAACGCTGAAACTGCAGGCGATTATCACAGAGAACCAGTTCGACATTCTCGAAACCAATCCCCACATACGCTCACGAGAAGGTCACTTCTTTCGTTATGACTTTGGATCAACTGAATCTCGATGAATCTCCGATCAAAATCGGGACACGTATTATTCCGACACGCTATTTCCTGGCACCGCTGGCAGGATATACACATCTTGCGTTTCGTCGTGTGATTCGAGAGTTAGGCGGTCTCGGACTGGCAACTACGGATCTGGTTCTCGCATCGCAACTTGTTGCTGAAAGTCAGAAGTCGAAAAAACTGATTGAGACAACACCGGATGACACACCGCTTTCGATTCAGATTTTTTCGGGTGTCACAGCAGAACTCGTTCGCGCAGCCAAGTGGCTTGAAGATCGAGGATATGCAAGCATCGACATTAACATGGGGTGTCCCATGGCGAAGATTAACGGGTCAGGTGGCGGTGCTCGATTGATGTGTGATACAGACGGGGCGTGTGCTTCGGTTGGGGAAGTCGTCAACGCAGTGACTGTACCCGTGACCGTCAAGATGAGACTTGGTTGGGACAGAGAAAATCTCACAGCTCCTATTCTGGCAAGAGAGTTTGAAAAGCTCGGCGTCGCTGCAATTACCATTCATGGTCGAACACGGCAGCAGGGTTTTCATGGCGAGGTCGACCGCCAGGGGATTAAGGCAGTCGTCGAGGCTGTCGAGAACATTCCGGTCGTTGGAAATGGCGACGTCCGTACACTCGAAGATGCACATCAAATGCGTGCTGAAACCGGGTGTCAGGCAGTTGCGATCGGTCGCGGAGCAATGCTCGATCCGTGGATCTTTGCAAAGCTCGCGCAAGCCGCCACTGGAGAAACTCCCACCGAACCAAACGCAGACGAGCAGGTCAACTTTTTACGACGACACTTTCACTATATGACCCAGCAGTACAACGATTACAGTTGTTTGCTCTTTCGGAAATTCGCTGGCTGGTACGGACTGAAGCTGGGAATCCCCGACGATTTAGAAGATCGCCTGAGGCGTTTTGAATCGATTTCAGAGTTTGATGAAATCGCTGACCAAATTCGGGCACGCCATGGAGAGCGCGAAGCAACTCTTCCAACGGCATTGATCAAAGTTCCCAACGGACCTGTTGAACGTTGGTGAAAAAATGCACGCTGGAAGTGGTTGCTAAAGCGGTTTGCTGCACCGTGCACCCGTGAAGAACGCATTTCTCTAGAGCAGTTTGCTCTACCGTTTGCCCGTGAAGAACGCATTTCTCTAGTAAAAATGCTGTTCGCCACGAGGCAGATCCTGCAAACCAATTCGAAAGATGCTCTAGTAAAGATACCGTTCGCCCACGAGGCAGAATCTGTACACCAATTCGAAAATGCTCTATCCAGCTTACTTTTCTTCTTCGCTCTTCTCATCGTGATGAGAGGCCAAACTATCTGGAAGCTCCAGGACGGGAGGGCGACGTTGTTTCTGAGTTTTCTTCGGAACGAGTTGGCGCATCGATTCAAGTTTTCCGAAACAGAGCAATCGATCACCCGGTTCGAGAATACGATCTGACCGCGGATTCGGGATGACAGTCGTCCCACGATAGAGTGTCAGTGCGTTGATGTCTTTTTCTCTTAAGCCTGAGTCCGAAATCGTTCGGCCTACATATTCTGAGCCTTCGGGAATGTGAAGTTCAGTCACACCGTAGCCTCGGCTGACGGTGAGCCTTTGTCGCAAGTCGATTTCCGGGAAGTCGACCTGAGCCGCGATGTAATCGACAATCGTGCCGGCAATATCGAGTTGTGTACAGGTTTCGATTCCTTCGAGGCCGGGCGATGAATTAAGCTCCATGATTTGCGGGCCAGTCTTCGATTCGAGCATGTCGACACCAGCGACTCGCAGTCCCATGATCTGAGCTGCCCGGACGGCAGCGTCTCGGTACTGCTCATCCAGATCGACCTGTTCCGTCACGCCGCCTCGGTGGACATTGCTGCGGAATTCCTGTCCTTGTGCGACGCGTCTCATCGCTGCAACGACCTGATCCCCAACAACAAAAGCACGAATATCTCTGCCTTTGCTCTCTGCGACGAACTTTTGAACAAGTACGTTCTGCTTCGTACTTTGTAGCGTTTCAATAATTGCTTCCGCGATCTTGACGGAATCTGCCAGGATCACGCCGACACCCTGAGTTCCCTCGAGGAGTTTGATGACCACGGGAGCGCCACCGACTCGCTCGATGGCAGGAAGAACGTCGTTTTTATCACGAACGAAAGTCGTTTCCGGAATTCCGATTTGATGTCGACTCAGGATTTGCATGCTTCGGAGTTTATCCCGAGAGTTCGAGATTCCGTTTGAAGAATTTGCGCAGAAGACGTCCATCTGCTCGAATTGACGAACAACAGCGGTCCCAAAATAGGTGATAGAATTTCCAATTCTGGGCAGGACAGCGTCGTAGTGGCTGAGCTGTTTCGTGCGGAAATAAAGATCGGGAGTCCCCTCCTTGAGATCGATAGCGAACTTCAAGGTGTTCAGGACTTTCACCTCGTGCCCACGCTGAATCGCCGCTTCCTTGAGTCGACGCGTGCTGTAGCAATTGGTACTGCAAGAAAGAATGGCGAATTTCATCAGGAACCTATGGTATTACTGTGTATCTTCCCTGATCAGGTCGTTTCTCCTAATCAGCGTCTCTTCTCTGGGCGATCAGTCAGGACCGTTGGTTGGTTATTGACCGTTTCGCATTGAGAGCATTTCCAATGCTTTGCTGGCCCGTGAAGATCGCCATCGAGGTTGCATTCGCTCCTCGTTACAGGCGGAATTTTAGAACTGACCCTGAAACCTGAACTTGCCCTCTCAAAATGCTCTCTTGAGCATTGAGGAAAGTGGCTATTTCAGAGGTTTTCGGGCTGATTCTAAACAAATCTTGGAATTGCTTTGTGCAAGGTAACATAAACAGGCAAGGCACTGTTAGCAGGCTGCCGTGTGCAAATCGGTTCTGAGAGTGGTTTCCAATTCCAGAATTCGGTTATGTCACCTCTACTGAATCGTCAGGAGGAAGCGGATTGCCAGGGGGGGATGTGCAACAAGCGACAAACTTCCGTTCACCGTTGCTCGCACCGTGGCATTTTTCGAACTGGTATTCGGAGCCTGCCTCGTGGCGCACGGCAGTGTTAACGGTAAGTTACCGGTAAAGTACGCTCTTCACGAGTATGCGACAGAGCAAACTGTGTCATGCGAACCAAGTCCTAATCTCTTCCACTCTCTTTTGGGCTGAGAATAAGGCTCAGGCTACACCAGTTTCATGTTTCGCCATCGGAATCGTCACGATCTCTTTCTTGTCGATCGGTTTCGCCTCTTCATTCTGAGCAGAGTTCTCAGTTGACTCCCAGCGATCAATGAGGGTCAAGATCGCAGGCAGAGTGACAAGAGAAATGAACAGGCAGCTTCCCACGCCGATCACCAGGATTGTTCCGAGCGAAACAAGCCCCTGATGTGCTGCAACAACCATGCTCCCGAATCCAAGCATCGAAGTGAGTGATGTTAGAGTGATGGCATTAATTGTACTTGGAGAAGTTTCATATCGACCTCTTGAGTGGCGCGCGTCGTGAATGACGTGGACACCATCGTCGACTCCAATTCCCAAGATCAGCGGCAAGACAATGAGGTTGGCCGGATTCAGGTTCATGCCTATCATCCCCAGAATGCCGAACATCAAAAATCCGCCAGCCAATGGTGGGAGAAGAGTCAACACAGTACCTCGAACACTCTTGAAATCGAGCACGCTTGCGACAAGCGCGACAATCAAGGCGTACAAGCACGCGAGCTGAAGGATGTTCACAGGTTCGCCCGATTTGAAACGCAATGAATACGCAAATCCAACAACCGCCAAGGGGGCAACGAGAGAAACCAGAAGTGTTCCCGCCTTCAGTGAGTCCACGAGTAGGACCAGGGAAATGACTACGAGTGCATAAATCGCAGCGTCGAAATAACTCTCTCGAATCTGGCGTGCGGCTTCGTAGTTCTGTAACGGAGTCCCCGTTGCTTCGGGATCGATCGAACGGATCTCTTCGACGAACGCAGTAAGTGGCTCTTCTTCCCAGACTTGCTCACTGGGATAGATTCGCAATAACCAGTGACCCGATTCAGAGACGAAACGCTCATGGATGCCTGGAAGGAAATCGTTTGGGCTGACGGGTTGTGGGCTCGAAACTCTCTCGATTTCCTGAAACTGCCGATGCAATGCCGTGAGCATTCCGTTTTGATAACCCGACAGAACCTGCATTTGCTGCGGAAGTTCCATCACGGTGAGATTGTCGAGAAAACTGTCGAGAGATTTCGCAGCTGAGATCGCAGAAGGTTCGGTCCGGGAGGAAAGTGTCGCGTAGAGCCGGTCCATCGACTGGCCTATCGAGAGTGGGTCCAGTTGAGGGAATTCTCGTGGTAAGTCGGAGAGTCGACTTAACCGAGAATGAATGGCCTGAACAAGTAAGTTTGTTTCTTCCGGTGGGAAATTCGGCATATAGGATGCCATCCCTTCGACGCGCGAGACAGTTGGCAGCGTGAGAAACTCTTCCTTCAGAATGCGAGCTTCCGAGATCGAATCGGCAATCGAAATTGCGTAAAGCAATGAGCCGTTGGTCTCCTGAAAGATCCGTTTTTGGAGTTCGACGGAATTGACACCCTTGGCTTGCAGATTCAAGAGATTCGAATCGTATTTCACCTTCGATTGGATGGTCCCGTCCTGGATTTGAAACCCTTGGGAACCGATGCCAAGAATTGCCAGCAATGTGACGACGGTCACCACTCCGGGATGGTTTCGGATCAGTTTGCGTAATGCGTTGCCCTGGAACGGCGTCGGCATTTGACGCGGCTCTTTTTTGCGATCTGCGAGCGTGACCAGGGCTGGGAGAATGGTGAATGTGGCAATTGCACACAAAAGAACACCACCACCTGCAATCACTCCAAGTTCTGCGACTCCGAGAAAATCTGTGAATGTTGCACAAAAGAATGCCAGTGCAGTCGTCACGGCGGCGGTTACGATTCCCGTTCCGACGCTCCGTGAGGACAAGGACAAAGCCCGGTGCAGTTTTTCGTTTCGGTGCCGAAGTTCGATGTAATGCGCGAGGTAGTGAATCGCATAGTCGATCCCCAGCCCAATCAGAATGGCAGCGAACGAAACTGAAAGAATATTCAGGTGTCCGATGGCAATTGTAATATACCCCAGCGACCAGGCGAGGCTGATCGCCAGCATGAACAGGGCGAGCAACGGGTGCCGAAACCCGCGAAAGCCGATCAGGAGAATTAAGCCGACTCCAATGAAAGAAATCAGCGAGGCTTTCATCATATCCTGCTGAGAGCGTTGCATCTCATCCGCTTCCAGGACTGGAATCCCGGTCAGCCCGACTTTGACGTTTTTATATTGTTCTTGGGCTTCTGCGCAAATGACTCGCATGCGTGCCAGCGATTTGGCTCCCCCAGCGAAATCTGTCGAAGCATTCTTGGGGGTGACCAGTATGAAGCCCATTAGACCAGAAGCTGCCAGCTGGTATCTCGTTTGGAATGCGTCTCCTTGAGGCGCCGACGAGCGGGAAACGATTTCTGGCCAGGGGGACTGAAACTGCTGGGGATTCTGAAGAAACTGATTGAGGCTTGAGCAAAGTTGCTCAGCTTGTTGAATAGCGGCGGCAAGTTCTTCCTTCGCCCCTGAAGCTTCCGTTTGCTGAATGAAGTCATTCAGCCGAATTGTGTACGATTCAATCCCCGCTCGACTCCACTGTCCTTCCAGGATGGGGGAGTACATTTTCAGACGTGCATTTGCCTGCTCCAACTCGAGTGGAGACAAGTATTGCAGGCCCTTGCTTTCGATGGCAGTCGAATCGATCCGGTAGAGGACGCGATCGAATAGATCGGGATCTGAATCGAGTCGCTGACCGACAGTGTCGATCACATTCTTGACGGTGATCTCATCATCCGCTTCGACGACGATAACGACGTCTGCCTCATCTCCAAATTTTTCCGTGTAGTTGAGCCAGCGTTGGTGAAATTCAGAGCTGGGATCGAGGAGGTCGGCTCGATTTGTTTTGAATTCGAGAAAGCGAATGGTGACAGCCAATGAAAGGGCTGTCATCAACCCCACAATCCAAATTGTTGCGGTTGGATTTTGAGAGACCGAAACCGTGAGTCTCTCAAGGAAACGAGGCAGTGCGCCAGGTTCGGAGCGATCCCTCGTCTCACCATCCATGTCTACGCTCCTCAGTTGAAGGCATCTTCAAGCAGTTCCATCGGTTGCCCTCTAACACAATATGATAAATCGAACATCGGACAAAACAACGACAGCCGATGTTTTTAAATCCCTGTAGCTTTCATGTCTTACCCGTCATCCTCACGAGCAATGAAATCTCCACAGTGAAATTCACGAAGTGTTTCGGTCAACATTTTGTCACGTTCCTGGGAGTTGAATCCTCCGGTAATTCCCAGCAGGGAACTTCCAAAGACAACACAGGCCACTTCAACGACTCGCATGGGCAAGCCGAACTCTCGCATATCTGCAAACAGCTCATGCACGCTGCAGACTTCACCGAACTTCACACCTTGGTAGTGGAGTTCGATCCCTCGGAGGTCTTCGCTCCATTCATAATCGAATGGTCCATACTCCCGACGGCGATGCGTCACCCAAAAACGGGTGTCTTGAAATCGCAGTCCTTGAGGACGAGACTCCTCGGATGCAGACACGAAAATGCTCCATTCAGGAAAGGAAGTATTAGAGCTGGTCCTGAAACTTGAAATTGCTCTCTCAAACGTTGAGGAAAGCGGCGATTCCAGAGGTTTTCGGACTGGTTCTAATAAAAGATCATACGGGAGGATTGGTTGCCTTGGAAAGCCCTTCTGCAGAGGCTGAAGTGATTTTCGACTCAACCGGCAAATCTTGACGGTCTCAGCTGAAACACCTAACCAACAATATGATGCTGCTCGACACTTTAAAAAAACCGTTTCAGGCAATGTTGGTTCATGTTGCAGATATACAGTGCTGTCTGGTCGATACTAAAAAGAGATGATCAAAGGTGAAGTATTGAGCAATCAATGAAATCCGCCTTTGACGAAATAGAGATGCTAGTGGTCAGACAGAGAATCTCAAATCGACTGGAAGTCATTGAAAGTGTGCGAAAACAAGCGTTTCAGCTCACAATGTGAAACTGAAGATCAAACAGGGGCTGTGGATTTGATTGTTGTTCGTACTTTTTTATAATTTTCGAGTCGGGTTGAGTTGACGCCAAGCCGACTTCTAGTAGACTCCCGAGCCCGTCAGCAATGGCGGGAAATTGATTTCAGAAACACAAGTTAAATGAGCTTCTGGAGTCAGCACCCACCAAGCAGTGGGTGAACGATCTTTGGCAATATGGTTGGTGAACGTTTTGTGATTTAACGTTTTGCGTTAAGCCTCACACTTTCGGGTGTGAAGCGTTATTGAGTATTGGGCGTGTTGTTGTTGCAAGT